>DASVSK010000252.1:0-2590 GCA_036388135.1 Pyrinomonadaceae bacterium
CCCCGCGTCTCCGCGTTAACCTCCTTGCGGGTACGCCCGCCGCGGGACTGCTATAAATCGTTCTGCCTGCCGTTTAGCTTCCGCGTACACACGGCTCGTCGAGGGTCTCCGTCCGTACAGAAAAAAAGACTTGCGCGTTCGGCGAAAGCTGCTATATTGCACAGCACTCACAAGTAGACTTTAGCCGGTAGCCCAGGCAGTCGATTCTACTTACCCTTCTCTTGCCCTCAGTCTGGTAGCCCTATCTTCAAATCAGAAGTGTGCGCACGCGCGGCCGGTCTTCGGCCGTCGCGGCCGGCGGGCTCCCCTACTCCCTGAAGTCTAAGACCCCACGGCGGGACAACGTCTCCCGCCGTCCGGCCTCAACCATCAAACCAGACCTTTGGAGGGAATATGAAAAAGACTCTATTACTACTCGCCGCGCTCGCCCTGTCTCTCACCGCCCTGCTCTCGGCCGACACGACGGCCACGCGCTCCTCCGCCAGCCCCGCCCCCGCGCCCAAGAAGGGAGAAAAGCTCCACAGGAAGGGCGCTAAGGCCATCCCCGGCAACTACATCGTCGTCCTTGACGATGTGGCCGCCGGCGAGCCCGGCCCTGCCTCCCAGGCCAGGCAGTTGACCGACGTGCTCGTCGCGGCCTACGGCGGCAAGGTCAAGAGGCATTACAAGGACGCGATCAACGGCTTCGCCGCCGAGATGACCGAGGACGAGGCGCTCGCGCTCAGCGAGGACCCCCGCGTCCAGTTCGTCGAGGAGGACGCCGAGGTCTCCATCAACGCGACGCAGTCCGGCGCTACGTGGGGGCTCGACCGCATCGACCAGCGCGCCCGCCCGCTTAACGGCACGTACGTCTACAACTGGACGGGCTCGGGCGTCCGCGCCTACATCATCGACACCGGCATCAACACCTCGCACACGCAGTTCGGCGGCCGCGCCTCGGCCTCCTACGACGCCATCGGCGACGGGCGCAACGGGCAGGACTGCAACGGCCACGGCACGCACGTCGCCGGCACCGTCGGCGGCTCGACCTACGGCGTCGCCAAGAGCGTCTCGCTCCGCGCCGTGCGCGTGCTCAACTGCTCGGGCTCGGGCACCAACTCGGGCGTCATCGCGGGCGTCGACTGGGTGCGGGCCAACCGCCAGCTCCCGGCGGTCGCCAACATGAGCCTCGGCGGCGGCGCTTCGTCGGCGCTCGACACGGCCGTCAACAACGCCATCAACTCGGGCGTCACCTTCGTCGTCGCGGCGGGCAACAGCAACGCCAACGCGTGCAACTACTCGCCCGCCCGCGTCGCCGCCGCCATCACGGTCGGCTCGACGACCTCGACGGACGCGCGCTCGTCCTTCTCCAACTACGGCACGTGCGTGGACATCTTCGCGCCGGGCTCCTCCATCACCTCGGCGTGGTACACCTCGACCACGGCGACGAACACCATCTCCGGCACCTCGATGGCGTCGCCGCACGTCGCGGGCGCGGCCGCGCTCTACCTGCAGGCCAACTCCGGCGCGTCGAACGCGACCGTCCGCAACGCGCTCGTCAACGGCTCGACGACGAACGTCGTCACCAACGCCGGCACGGGCTCGCCCAACCGGCTGCTCTACACGCTCTTCTTCTGAGCCGGGACACGCCCCCTTCGGGCAACCCCGGCGAGCGTATTCTCCCCGGCGCTCACGGGGGAAGCCGGCGCGGACGCTTCGACGTCCGCGCCGGCTTTTTTTGCGCCCGGCCCCGCGTGGCGTAGAATGGCGGGAGAGTTTTCAGACCGTCTAGCGGGGGGTTTACGAGATGTCGAACGTGAAAGAGGGGCGGGCGCTCATCGTCGTCGACGTGCAGAACGACTTCTGCCCCGGCGGCTCGCTCGCCGTCGGGCGCGGCGACGAGGTGGTCGCGCCGCTCAACCGACTCATCGGGGAGTTCCTCGCGCGGGGGCTGCCGGTCTACAAGAGCCGCGACTGGCACCCGGCGCGCACCAGACACTTCGCCGACCACGGCGGGACGTGGCCCGTCCACTGCGTCCAGGGGACGCCCGGCGCGGAGTTCCACCCCGACCTGCTCGAAGACCCGCGCGTCGAGGTCGTCTCGAAGGGCACGGGCGACGAGGACAGTTACTCGGCCTTCGACGGCACGGCGCTCGCGGAAGACCTGCGCCGCCGAGGCGTCCGCGAGGTCTGGGTCGGCGGCCTCGCCACCGACTACTGCGTCAAGAACACCGTCCTCGACGCCCTCCGCGAAGGCTTCCGCGTCCGAGCCCTCGCCGACGCCATGCGCGCCGTCAACCTCCGACCCGGCGACGACGCGCGCGCCCTCGAAGAGATGCGCGCGGCGGGGGCGGAGATAGTAGACAGTAGTCAGTAGCGCCCCGCGCCGCGGCCGCTGCCGCCGATATCCGAGCGACACGTAATAAGAAAGTTCTTCTACTGACTACTGACTACTGTCTACTGACTACTGAGAGCCTGTTTGAAAACTCATTTCGGCGCGAGCCGGCGTAGCATCAGCCGGATCATCGCTATGTAGACGAGCGCCTCGCTCGTCTCCGTCAACCGCTCGTAGTCTTTGCTCAAGCGGCGCGACCGCGACAGCCACGCGAAG
>DASVSK010000253.1:0-12213 GCA_036388135.1 Pyrinomonadaceae bacterium
CCGAGCCCGACACCGTCGCCGACTCCGACGCCCTCGCCGACGCCCTCGCCGAGCCCGACGCCGACCGCCGCGGCGCACGTCGTCATCAGCCAGGTCTACGGCGGCGCGGGCTGCACGACGGCCAACTGCTCGACCTTCAAGAACGACTACATCGAGCTTTTCAACCGCGGCGCGGTCGCCGTCTCGCTCGCGGGCTGGTCTGTGCAGTACGCCCCCGCGACCGGCACGGGGCTCTGGCAGGTGACGCCTTTGACCGGCTTCGTGCTTGAGCCCGGGCGGCGCTACCTAGTCGGCGAGGCGGGCGGCGTCAACGGCGTCAGTCCCCTGCCGTCGCACGACGCCTCCGGCTCGATTGCCATGAGCGCGACGGCGGGCAAGGTCGCGCTCGTCAACGGCGTCGCGGCGCTCTCGGGCGCTTGCCCCTCCGCGCCGGCCGTCCTCGACCTCGTGGGGTACGGCTCGACCACGAACTGCTTTGAGACCGCGCGCGCGCCCGCGCCGAGCGCGACCAGGGCGCTCGTCAGAAACGGCGACGGGTGCGTCGACACCGGCAACAACTCCGCAGACTTCGCCGCCGCCGCGCCGAGCCCGCGCAACAGCGCGTCCGCCGCCCAGGTCTGCGCCGGCGCGCAAGCGAAGACGGGAGGACACTTCCCCTTTGCGGAGAGTGCCCTCCCGTCTTATGACTCTTTACTTCTGAGTGTCGCGCTAAATGTCGCGTCCGGCGAAGCTCTCGCCGAAACGCCCTGCGGGATTCAGCCCGCCCTGCTCAGCGCACCACGCCCGTCAGGGGGCTCGACGCGCTGGCGTAGAGGCGCTTCGGCATCCTCCCCGCGAGGTACGCGAGGCGTCCCGCCTCGACCGCCAGCCGCATGGCCGTAGCCATCCGCGGCGCGTCCGCGGCCTCCGCAATCGCCGTGTTCATCAGCACCGCGTCCACGCCCAGCTCCATCGCCACGGCGGCGTCGCTCGCCGTGCCGACGCCCGCGTCCACGATGATGACGGCGTCGGGCAACTGCTCGCGCATGATGGCGAGGTTGGCGGGGTTCTGCACGCCGAGCCCCGAGCCGATGGGCGCGGCCAGGGGCATCACGGCGGCGCAGCCCGCGTCGAGAAGCTTCTTCGCCATGATGAGGTCGTCCGAGAAGTAGGGCAGCACCCGGAAGCCCTCTCGGACGAGCACGCGCGCCGCTTCGAGCGTCTGCTCGTTGTCGGGGAAGAGCGTCGTCTGGTCGCCGATGACTTCGAGCTTGATGAGGTCGGTCTGCAAAGCCTCGCGCGCCAGCCTCGCCGTGCGCACGGCCTCGTCGGCCGTGTAGCAGCCGGCGGTGTTCGGGAGGATGATGAGGCTCGGGTCGAGGTGGTCGAGGAAGGACTCGGTCCTGCGGTCGAGCGGGACGCGGCGCACCGCGACCGTCACCATCTCCGCGCCCGAGGCGCGGTGCGCCGCCTTCATCTCCTCGAAGCTGCGGTACTTCCCCGTCCCGACGATCAGCCGCGACGAGAAGGCGCGCCCGGCGACCTCGAAAGTCTCTCTCTCTGCTTCGACTGCGGTGGACATTTTTAAGGAGTGCTCTTTCTATAAGGATGATTCCCGCGCGGTATTTTGCGTGCGCGGGCTGCGCACAATTTACACCCGAACGACCGGAAACCTAAAACCGCTTCACTTTCAGGCAGAGTCCCCCGCCAAAACATTCAGCCACGGAGACACGGAGGCACAGAGAATCAAAAGGATTGTCTCAACCCTTATTCCTTCTCTGTGTCTCCGTGTCTCCGTGGCTAACCTTATCCACGCGCCTCTCAGCCGCCGCCGACGAAGTGGACTATCTCCACGCGGTCGCCGTCCGAGAGCGTGAGCGCGGGCCAGTCCGCGCGCCTGACGACTTCGCGGTTGTGCTCGACGGCGAGACGCTCGGGCGCGAGCGCGAGCTGCTCGACGAGCGTTTGGAGCGTCGCGCCCTCCTCCAACTCCTTCGCCTCGCCGTTGACCTCTACACGCAAGCGCGCCCCCTTCGTCACTGGTGGATGATGCGGCGCATCTCCGCCGAGTCGTCGCCCGCGACGGCGCGGATGATGATCGCCGCCCGCCCCGAGTTGAAGCGCGGGAGCAGAGCGCGCACGACGCCGACGCCGAGCGCGTCCGTCTCCGTCGTCAGGATGAGAGGGCGGAAAGACGTGCCGAGAACTTTGACGGTCACAGACGCCTCGGCCTCCGGCCTCTGCCCGTACGCGCCGCGGCCGACGTAGACCTTGACCGTCGCCAGTTGTCCCGCGCGGAACTCGCCCTCGTCGTCCAGGAGCGTCAGGTAAAGCTCGTCGGAGAGCTGCCCCGGCGTCTCCAGAATCTCCGCCGTCAACACGGGCCGGGCCGCCGCCTCGTCCGCGGGCGTCACGACCGGCTGCACGGGCGGCGTGTTCGCGGGCGGCGCGGGCGGCTTCGGCTCGACGCGCGGGGGCATGTCTCCGAGGGCGTTGATCTCGTCGGCGAGCGAGGTCAGGATGACAATCTCGGGCTCGGCCTTCACGCTGACGGGCGGGGCGGGTGCGACGAGTTCGGCCGCCTGTGACTCGGCGCGTGCGGCCCCGTTGGGCGCGGCCGGGTGTGACGTGGCCGGGGCAGGTACGGCCGGGACAGGTACGGCCGGGGCAGGTGCGGCCGGGAGGGGCGTGACAGGAGGAGGTGCGGCCTCCGACGCGCGCTGACTTAGCGCCCCCGCCGCCTGCGGAATCGCCACCTCCTCCGCGACCCGAGTCGCCGCCTCGGCGGGCGGGGTGCTCGCCGTCTCGGCCGGCGGCCTTGTAAAAACTTCGGCGGCGGGAGGTGCGGGCTCCGGCTTCTTTCTCTTCAGGCCGCCGGGCCGCTTCCCAGCGGGCGCTGCGCCGCCCGGCTCGGGCTCGGTCGCCTGCGCGCCGCCGTTGGGCCCGCCCATCCGCTTGAGGTCCTCGATGCGGCCGGCCTTGATGGCGGCGATGATGAGCTTGTGCTGGCGCTGCAGGCGCTCGGTCAAAGCCTGCTCGTCGAACGCGCCGCCGACGAGGTCTTCGTAAGGGGTGCGCTTGCTGGCGATGATCGCGCCGCCGACGTAGACGAGCGAGAGGATGAGCGGCGAGTCGAGCCCCTTGTCCTCGGTCTGGACGTGGTAGGTGACTCCCTCGTAGGGTACGTCGGTGTTGAATCCGGTAATCACGGGCTCGGGACGAAGTTGACTAAGGGACGCGGTTTGGGCCGGGGCGGCGGCGTCCTCCGGCGGGGGTAAAATCAAAGTAGCACAGCGGCCGGAAGCCGGTCAATCTCCTTGCAAAACAGGGCTTTGGGAGCGGGCGGGCATGGCCTTGACACGCCCCGCGCCGTGGACTAGGATTGGCTTGTACCATGATTCTCAAACTAAATAACGGCCGCTCCGGGGTCGCTTTCTCAGCGTAAGCTGACGGGGAGGATAGTGTGTTTAGTCTGTCCGACTACCTGCCTATCGCGCTCATGTTCGTGGTCGCCATCGGCTTCGCCGCGGGCAACGTGCTGCTCTCGCAGCTCGTCGGCCAGCACAAGGCGACGCGCACCAAGACGATGCCCTACGAGTGCGGCAAAGACCCGGTCGGCTCCGCCCGCGAACGCTTCTCGGTCAAGTTCTACCTCGTGGCGATGGTCTTCATCCTCTTCGACATCGAGCTGATCTTCCTGCTCCCCTGGGCGGTCGTCTTCCGCGACTTCGTCACGCGGCACGGGCTTGGGCTGCTCATCTACGTCGAGATGATGACCTTCGTCGTGCTGCTCCTGGTCGGCTACGTCTACGTCCTGAAGAAGGGTCTGTTCGAGTGGGGCGCGCGCGCGCGCAACGAGGCCGAGGCCGAGGGGCGCGCCCTGGCGCTCAAAGAGTCAAGGGAGCGCGCGACCCGCGGCGCGTCGGCCCAGCCCGCGCGCGCGGCTTAAACGCCCGGCTTCACAAGGGGTTTCACTATGGGCTTAGAGAATTTTATCGCCGAGGCGCTGCCCGACGTCATCACGACGCGGCTCGACTCGCTCGTCAACTGGGCGCGCAAGTCCTCGCTCTGGCCCGCGACCTTCGGGCTCGCCTGCTGCGCCATCGAGATGATGGCGACCACGGACTCGCGCCACGACCTCGCGCGCTTCGGCTCGGAGGTCTTCCGCGCCAGCCCGCGCCAGGCCGACGTGATGATCGTCTCGGGGCGCGTCTCGCGCAAGATGGCCCCCGTGCTGCGGCGCATCTACGACCAGATGCCCGAGCCGAAGTGGGTCATCTCGATGGGCGCGTGCGCCACCTCGGGCGGGGTCTTCGACAACTACGCCATCGTCCAGGGCGTCGACAAGATAGTCCCCGTCGACGTCTACATCCCCCGCTGCCCCCCCCGCCCGGAGATGCTGATTCACGCCATCATGATGCTCCAGGATAAGGTGATGCGGGAGTCTCTGCGCGACCGCGACGACGTGCCGCCCGAGGAGGCTTACGAGGCCGTCCCGCCGGGGACGCTGCCCGCCTCCGGCGTCTCGGCCACCAACGAGGCCGCCGCGCAGGAGACGCCCTCGCGACCCTACACCATCGCCTCGCGGCACGAGCGCCGCAGGTCGAGCTAAGTGCGTGAATGGTGAATCGTAGACCGTGAATAGAAAATATTTTCTTTAACGATTCACCATTCACCAATCACCATTTGCGGGTTTTATATGTCTCAAGACATCGAGCGAGAGAAAGAGATTGCCGAAGGGACGCGCCGCGCGGCCTCGTACCAAGCGCCGACGGCCGAGCTGGTTTCGGCGCTGAGGGGCGACCACGGTGACTGGGTCTCGGAGGTCGTCGAGGCGTTCGGCGAGCTGACGCTCTACGTGCCGCGCGAGCACGTCGCGACCCTCTGCGCGCACCTCAAGGCCGCGCCCGGCTTCGAGTTCGACATGCTCTCGGACATCTCCGGCGTCGACCGCGGGCCGGAGGAGGAGCCGCGCTTCGAGGTCAACTACCACCTCTTCTCGACCAAGCGCTACCACCGCCTGCGGCTGAAAGTCCTGCTCGACCAGGAGGACACGCACGTCCCGACGGTGACCGGCGTCTGGCGCACCGCCAACTGGCACGAGCGCGAGACCTTCGACATGTTCGGCGTCATCTTCGACGGCCACCCGGACCTGCGGCGCATCCTCCTGCCCGACGACTGGCAGGGGCACGCGCTGCGCAAAGACTTCCCGCTGCGCGGCTATGAACCGTACAGCCTGACCTGAGGCGTCGACGGTATGATGAACCCGAATCAGGCGCAGTTCGGCGGGTCGTTCCAGCAGCAGCCGCCGCAGCAGCAGAAGGGCTGCTGGGGCAGGAACTGGAAGTGGATGGTTCCCGCCGGCTGCCTCGGCCTGATTCTCGGGCTCGCGGCGCTCGTCGGCGGCATCTTCTTCTTCGCGATGTCGGCGTTGAAGTCGTCGGACGTCTACCGCGGGGCGCTCGCGATAGCGCGGGACAGCCCCGCGGCGGTCGAACGGCTCGGCCAGCCGATTAAAGACGGCTGGCTCGTCAAGGGTAACGTCAGGTACGAGGGCGAGAGGGGCAACGCGAACCTCGACATCCCGGTCTCCGGCCCGAAGAAGTCGGGCACGCTCCGCGTCTGGGCGACGACGCAGGGCGGCGAGTGGACTTACGAGAAGCTGGACCTCCAGGCCGAGGGCGAGGAGGCGGTCTCGCTGCTCGACCGCGGCGCGGAGCAGGTGCCGCCCGGCGCGCCCGTCGACGTCGAGGAGGACGCCGACGACGCCGCGGCCGAGACGGAAGAGGGCGAGCCCGCCGAGACGCCTTCCCCTTCGGACGGGCGGACGATTTCGGGCGGCGTGCTCAACGCGAAGGCTCTGAGCAGGCCCGAGCCGTCCTACCCCGCGCTGGCGAAGGCCGCACGCGCGTCCGGGGTGGTGACCGTGCGGGTGACTGTGGACGAGACGGGGCGCGTGGCCTCGGCGGAGGCGGTCTCGGGGCACCCGCTGCTGCGGGACGCGGCCGTGCAGGCGGCGCGCGCGACGCGTTTTTCGCCGACACTTTTGAGCGGCCGGCCGGTGAAGGTCTCCGGCGTGCTGACTTTCAACTTCGCGCTCGGACAGTAGTGGACGCCCGGGCGCGAACGACTTAGAGAAGACCAGAGCATGAGCGCATCAACGACAAACCTTCCGCCGCCGTACGAGGTCGTCGACCGGCCGCTCGACACGCAGATGACCATCTCGTTCGGGCCGCAGCACCCGTCCACGCACGGCGTGCTCCGGCTGGAGCTCGTCCTCGACGGCGAGATGGTCGTCAAGTGCGTGCCCGACATCGGCTACCTGCACACGGGGATGGAGAAGCTCTTCGAGTACAAGAAGTACCAGCAGGGCATCGTCATCACCGACCGCATGGACTACCTCAACCCGCTGGGGAACAACCTCGCCTACTGCATGGCGGTCGAGAAGCTCCTCGGGCTTGAGATTCCGGAGCGCGCACAGGTCATCCGCGTCATGATGTGCGAGCTTCAGCGGCTCGGCTCGCACCTCGTCTGGCTGGGGACGCACGCCTTAGACATCGGCGCGATGACGGTCTTCTTCTACTGCTTCCGCCAGCGCGAGAAGATTCTCAACCTCATCGAGGCCGCTTCGGGCGAGCGCATGACGCCCAGCTACTTCCGCATCGGCGGCCTGATGATGGACCTGCCCGCTGGCTTCGAGCGCCGCATCCGCCAGTTCACGGACGACTTCCCGGCGGCGGTCGAAGAGTTCCACGACCTGCTCTCGGGCAACCGCATCTTCCAGAACCGCACCAAGGGCGTCGGCGTCATCTCGGCCGAGGACGCCATCGACTGGGGGCTGACCGGCCCGTCCCTGCGCGGCAGCGGCGTGCCCATCGACATCCGGCGCGTCAACCCCTACACGGGCTACGAGACCTACGACTTCGACGTGCCGGTAGAGAACGGCGGCGACGTCTGGTCGCGCTACATGGTGCGGATGCGCGAGATGGTCGAGTCGAACAAGATCATCCGGCAGGCGCTCGAACGCCTCCGCCCCGGCCCCACCAAGGCCGACGCGCCGAAGGTCGTCCTGCCCGAGCGCGAGGCGATGAAGACGCACATGGACGCGCTCATCCACCACTTCCTGATCGTCGCCGAGGGCTTCAACGTGCCGGCGGGCGAGGTCTACCAGCCCATCGAGGGCTCGAAGGGCGAGCTGGGCGTCTACATCAAGTCCGACGGCGGCCCGAAGCCCGCGCGCGTCCACGTCCGCGGCCCGTCATTCGTCAACCTCTCCGCCCTGCCGCTGATGTGCGAGGGCGAGATGGTCGCCGACGTCGTCGCCGTCATCGGCTCGATAGACATAGTGCTCGGGGAAATTGATCGCTAGTGAATAGTAAATGGTAAATGGTGAACGGGAGCCTGAGCGGCGTCCCGCCACCATTCACCATTTACCATTGACCATTTACCAATCATGAGTCAGCAGTTCACACCGAACAACCCTCTGCCGCAGGAGGCGAAGGTGCCGCAGGAGATGGCGGTCTTCTCGCCCGAGGTCGAGGCCGAGGTGGATCGCCACCTGGCGAAGTACCCCGTCAAGCGCTCGGCCATCCTGCCGCTGATGTTCATCGTGCAGCGCGAGCGCGGCGGCTACCTCGACCCGCCGGGCGTGGCCTACCTGGCCGACCGTCTCGGCGTGCGCATCACTGACATCTGGGAGGTCGCGACCTTCTACTCGATGATAAACACCGAGCCGGTCGGCAAGTATCATCTACAGGTCTGCAAGACGCTCTCGTGCAAGATCATGGGCGCGGGCAAGATCAGCGCGCGCTGCACGGAACGGCTGGGCATCAAGGCCGGGCAGACGACCGAGGACGGGCGGTTCTCGCTCTCCGAGGTCGAGTGCCTCGGCTCCTGCGGCACCGCGCCGATGATGCAGATTGGCTTCGACTACTACGAGAACCTGACGGCCGAGAAGGTCGACGAGATCATCGACAGGTGTAGCCGCGGCGAGCTGTCGAACGGCGTGCGCTGACGGGCAGGCGGGCGAAGATTATGTTTATCGGGGCGATAGGCTGCGAGCCTTTACAACTGAGGCGGGTGCTGCTCGACAACTCGGCGTCGCTCGACGTGTACCGCGCCAACGGCGGCTACGAGGCGCTGCGCAAGGTTCTGAACGGCATGTCGCCGGACGACGTCATCGCCGAGGTCAAGAAGTCGGCGCTGCGCGGGCGAGGCGGCGCGGGCTTCCCGACGGGGATGAAGTGGGGCTTCGTGCCCAGGGACTCGCCCAAGCCCAAGTACGTCGTCTGCAACGCCGACGAGTCGGAGCCGGGCACCTTCAAAGACCGCTACCTGATGGAGCGCGACCCGCACATGCTCATCGAGGGCATGCTCATCGCCGCCTACGCCCTCGGCGCGCGCACCAACTACATCTACACGCGCGGCGAATACCGCTACCTGATCGAGATCATGGACGCCGCGCTCGAAGAGGCGCGCGCCGCCGGATTCCTCGGCGAGCGGATTCTAGGCACGGAATTCTCCAGCGAAATCTACACGCACACCGGCGCGGGCGCTTACATCTGCGGCGAGGAGACGGCGCTTCTGAACTCGCTCGAAGGCCTGCGCGGCCACCCGCGGATGAAGCCACCCTTCCCGGCGGTCGCCGGACTCTACGGCTGCCCGACGGTCGTCAACAACGTCGAGACCTTAACGGCCGTGCCCGACATCATCACGATGGGCGGCGAGGCGTGGCAGAAGCTGGGGACGGAGAAGAGCGGCGGGACGAAGCTTTGGAGCGTGTCGGGCCACGTCAACCGCCCCGGCGTCTACGAGCTGCCGATGGGCTACGCCCACATGGAGAAGTTCATCCACGAGGACTGCGGCGGGATGCTCGGCGGCCGCAAGCTCAAGGCGGTCATCCCCGGCGGCTCAAGCGTCTACATCATGCCGGCCTCGGACATCGAGGGCAAAGACGTGCGGATGGACTACGAGGGGCTGGTCGCGGCCGGCTCGATGGTCGGCTCGGGCGGCTTCATCGTGATGGACGAGACGGTCGACGTCTTCGACTCGACGAAGAACCTGACCGAGTTCTACAAGCACGAGTCCTGCGGCTGGTGCACGCCCTGCCGCGAGGGCACGGACTGGCTGGTCAAGGTCTTCAAGCGCATCGAGTCGGGCGAGGGACGCCCCGACGACGCGCAGCTCCTCTTAGACATCGTCGACAACATCGAGGGGAAGAGCTTCTGCCCGCTGGGCGACGCCGCCGCCTGGCCCATCCAGTCGGCCATCAAGAAGTTCCCCGAGGACTTCCGCCGCATGGTCGAAAACGGCGCGGGCCACACCAAAGACGGGCTGCCGACGGCCTGAAGGCGGAATTTAACAAGCATGCCCCGGAAACTTTTCAGCACACTGACCCGCGCGGCAGCCGCCGCCTCGCTCATCTTCGGGACGGCGTTCGCCGCGCCTTCGCCGGTCGAGTCGGCCGCCCGCCCCCCGGCCGCGCCACAGTGCAAGAGGCAGGACACGGTGGTCGTCAAGCCCCTCCGCTTCCAGCGCGGGCGGACGACGGCCGTCCTGAAGGACGCGGTCAGGCTCTGCACTTCGCACGAGTACCGCCTGCGCGCGAGCGCCGGCCAGACGATGAGCGTCAACCTCGCCGCCGGCCGCCGCACTAGCCTGACCGTCTACGCCCCGGCGAGCGGCATCATCGAGGGCGCGGACGGCGTCAAGAGCTGGAGCGGCGAGCTTCCCGAAACGGGCGAGTACGTCATCAACGTCGGCACCGACGCGACCGCCGCCTACACGCTCGAAGTGACGATTCGCTGAGGGGCACGGGCTCAAAAGAATTTTTTAATCATGTCGAAAGAGCTAGTCAAAGTCACAATCAACGGGCAGGAGTTGCAGGTCGAGAAGGGCGCGCGCCTCATTGACGTGTGCCGCGAGAACGATTACTCGATTCCCTCCTTCTGCTACTACGCCGACCTGGCGCTCCAGGCTTCGTGCCGGATGTGTCTGGTGCGCATCGAGAAGATGCCGAAGCTCCAGACCTCCTGCACCATCACCTGCACGGACGGGATGATCGTCACCACGCAGTCGGAGGAGATCGAGAAGGCGCAGCGCGGGATGGTCGAGTTCCTGCTCGCCAACCACCCGCTCGACTGCCCCGTCTGCGACCGCGGCGGCGAGTGCGAGTTGCAGGAGATGGTCTTCGACTGGGGCAACCTCGAAGAGCGCTTCACCGAGCGGAAGAACTACGCGCCGGAGAAGTTCCTCTCGCCCATCGTCGCCAACGACCCGCAGCGCTGCATCCTCTGCAAGCGCTGCACGCGCGTCTGCGACGAGTGGATGGGCGAGGACGCCATCGAGGCGGGCGGGCGCGGCGCGCACACCGTCATCGGCACCTACGGCGGCTGGCTCAACTGCTCGCAGTGCGGCAACTGCATCGAGGTCTGCCCGACCGGCACCCTGCTCGACGCGACGTACAGGCATCAGACGAGGCCCTGGGAGCTTTCGCGCACGACCTCCACCTGCTCCTTCTGCTCCGACGGGTGCCAGTTCTCCGTCGGCTCGAGGCGCGGCGAGGTGATGCGGGTCGTGGCGCGCGACCGCTACGTCAACGGCCACAACGGCGAGTTCCTCTGCATCAAGGGTCGCTTCGCGCACCCCTTCGTCAACCACGAGGAGCGCCTGCGCACGCCGCTCGTCCGCTACAAGAAGGGCGGCCGGCTCGTCCCCGCGACGTGGGAGGAGGCCGTCCGCTTCGCCTCCGAAAAACTCAAGGAGGTCGTCGCCGCGCACGGCGGCGGCTCCGTCGGCGTCGTCGGGAGCCCGCGCCTGACCAACGAGTCGAACTGGGCGCTCCTGAAGTTCGCGCGCGAGGTCGTCGGCACGGACAAGTACACCGCGACCGAAGCCTTCTCGCTCGTCCCCTTCTTCGAGAACCTGTCGGCCCCGATTGCGACGCACCGCGACATACGCCGCGCCAGGACCATCGTGCTCATCGGCGGCGAGCCCGAGGAGTTGCAGCCGCTCACCGGCCGCGCCATCCGCCAGGCCGTCCGCAACGACGGCGCGAAGCTCCTCATCATCAACAGCAGGGAGATTCGGCTCAGGCAGCAGGCCGCGCAGTTCATACACGTCCGCCCCGGCTCGGAGGACGCGGCCGTGCTCGCGCTCGCCTCGCCGGGCGACGCGGGGGACGCGGCGCGCAAGCTCGGCGTCGAGCCCGACGAGTTGGCGAAGGCGAGCCAGCTCGTCAGCGAGACGGAGGGCGACGTCGTCGTCCTGTTCGGCGGCGAGCTGAGCGCGGAGGCGCAGTCGGTGCTCGCGCGCATCCCCGCGGCCTTCGGCGAGAAGGAGGGGCGGCGCTTCCTCCTCCACCCGCTGCCGCTCTTTAACAACAGCGTCGGCTGTCACGACCTCGGGCTGATGTCGGGCGCTTACAACCCGCTCGAAATCCTCGACGCCGCGGGCTCCGACGTGCGCGCGATGTACGTCGCGGGCGGCTTCCTGCCCGCGCACCTCGAAGGGCGCGCCGACGCGCTCGCGCGCCTCGACCTGCTCGTCGTGCAGGAGCTTTTCCTGACCGAGACGGCGCTGGCGGCCGACGTCGTCTTCCCCGCCGCCTCGTTCGCCGAGGTCGACGGGACGTTCACGAACAACGGCGGCCTCGTCCAGCGCGTGCGCCAGTCGATCCCGCCCGTCCACCAGGCGAAACCCGACTGGGCCATCACCTCGCAGCTCGCGGCGGCGATGGGTCGCGACCTCGGCTTCCAGATGTCTTCGAGCAACATCTTCCTTGAGATAGCGCGCGGCGTCCCGGCCTACGAGGGGCTGCGCTACCCCGCGCTCAAGGACGAGACGAACCCCGTGCAGGTGAAGCACGCGCGGGCGGCGGGCGGCGACGGCGCGGCGCTCGTCGGCGCGCTGCGCGACTCGGTCGCGTCGCTCGACGAGACGGCCGAGAAGACGGCGGGCACGCCCCCGGTCGGGCACGAGTTGTTCAAGCTCGGGGTCCTGACGAGCAAGGTGCCGCAGTTCCACCTGCTCGCCGCCGGCAACCCCGAGCCCGACAGCGTCCTGATTTCGCCCCTCTACCAGATCACGGTCGACCCCTCGCTCCGGCGCGGGGCGGCCGCGGGAGACTGAAGACGGGTGAATGGTGAATGGTGAATAGTCGTTGAGAGCCGCGGCGTCGAAGGATGCCCGCGCGGCTCATAAACACTCGACCACCATTTACTATTCACCATTCAC
>DASVSK010000254.1:0-3103 GCA_036388135.1 Pyrinomonadaceae bacterium
TTCACTTTTGCCTTTTGCCTTTTTACTTTTGCCTTCTTCTAGCCGACCGGCGCGGGCGCGATGACCTCGTGGATGGCGCGGACTTCGTGTGTGAGCTGCTCGTACTGTTCGAGCGTGAGCGACTGCGCGCCGTCAGAGAGCGCCAGCTCGGGCTGGTTATGGACTTCGATGATGAGGCCGTCCGCGCCGACGGCGACGCCGGCGCGCGCCAGCGGCGTGACCATGTGGTTCTTGCCCGTGCCGTGCGAGGGGTCGACCACGACGGGGAGGTGCGAGAGGCGGCGGACGGCGGGCACGGCCGCGAGGTCGAGCGTGTTGCGCGTGTGCTGCGTGAAGGTGCGCACGCCGCGCTCGCAGAGGATGACGTTGTAGTTGCCCTCCGCCATGACGTACTCGGCCGCGAGCAGCCACTCGTCGACCGTCGCCGAGAGCCCGCGCTTCAGGAGTACGGGCAGGCTTGAGCGCCCGGCGCGCTTCAGCAGCGAGAAGTTCTGCATGTTGCGCGCGCCGACCTGGAAGACGTCTGCGTAACGGTCGACGAGGTCGGCGCTCGCCTCGTCAACCGCCTCGGTGACTATCCTCAGCCCGAACGCCTCGCGGACTTCCGCCAGAAGCCTCAAGCCGTCTTCGCCCAAGCCCTGGAAGGCGTAGGGGCTCGTCCGCGGCTTGAACGCGCCGCCGCGGAAGAAGCGCGCGCCGCTGCGCCTGACGGCCTCGGCGATGGCGAAGACCTGCTCGCGGTTCTCGACGGCGCAGGGGCCGGCGATGATCGCCAGCTCGTCGCCGCCGATCTCGGCGTCGCCGACGCGGATGACCGACTTTTCGGGGCGCAGGTCGACCGAGACGAGCTTGTAGGGCTTGGTGACGCGGATGGCTTCGGCCACGCCCGGCAGGGTCTCGAAGCGCGTCACGTCGACGGGGCGGTCGTTGCCCGTGATGCCGATGGCGGTGCGCGAGGCCCCGGGCATCGTGTGCGGGCGGAAGCCCAACTCGGTGATACGGCGCTCGACCCCCGCGATGTCGCTTTCGGTGGCGTCGGCCTTCATGACGATGAGCATCGGTTACCTCGGTACTGGAAAAATTTTACTCGCGAAGGCTGGTGGCAAGCCGCGTGCCGCCGCGTGCCTCCGCTACATCCTCTCCGGCACCTCGATGCCGAGGGCGGCGAGCGCATCGGTGAGTCGTGTGCGGACGAAGTCTGCGACGTAGACGAGGACGGCGCGGCGCACCGCGTCGCGCTCTTCGAGGATGCGGTTCTCGTCGCGATTGTAGAAGAAGTTAAACGCCTGAGCCAGTTGGAAGGTGTACTTGGCGAGGTGCGAAGGCTCGGCGAACGAGGCGGCCTGCGCGAAGACTTCCGGCAGCCGCGCGGCGAGCGTCACGAGCGCCCAAATCTCGCCGCCGACCTCGCCGTCGAAGACGCCGCGGACGCGTTTGGCCGTCTCGCCGTCGCCCGCGGCCGCGCCGCCGACGAGGCGTTGTGCGTTTTCCAGCTCGCCGGTTTGCAACTTGCGAAAGATCGAGTTGGCGCGCACCGCCGCGTACTGGCAGTAAGGCCCGGCCTCGCCCTTGGTCGAGAGCGCCTCTTTAAAGTCGAAGACGATGACGGAGGTTCGCGTCCACTTCAGGAGGAAGTAGCGCAGCGCGCCGACGGCGAGGACGTGCGCCGCGACGCGCTGCTCTTCGAGCGGGACGTCGGGGTGGCGCTCCCGCACCTCGCGCAGCGCGTTGGCTTCGAGCGTGTTGATGAGGTCGTCGGCCTTGACGCCCAGGCCCCGCCGCCCGCTCATCTCGACGAAGGGGCGCGCGCGCTCCTCCGCGCTCAGCTCAAGCCCCAGCTCCTCGGCCGCGTCGGGCGAGAGCGCGACCATCTCGTAGGAGAGGTGGACGCTGGCCGCCTCGCCGACCTGCGGCGCGACGGCCGCGACGCCGCGCTTGACGACCTCCTGCGGGTACGACTGGCGCGAGTCGATGACGTTGTAGACGGTCGCGCCCCGGCCGAAGTGCGGCGCGTCTGCGGCGGCCTGCGAGGGGTCGCTGGTCGTCGTCCAGACGGCGCGGCCGTCCGGCTCGGTGCGGAAGGGCCTGAAGTGGAAATCGAGGTCGACCCGGCCGAGCTTCCAGAGCTGGTAGGCGATGTCCTTGCCCGTGTAGGTGATGGTGCCGTTGGAGCGGACGATGACCTTGTCGGCCTCGTGCTCTTCGCTCCCGGCGTGCGTCTCCATCGGCATCACCCAGCAGCCCTTGTTGCGCCCCTCGGGCTCGAAGCGTATCGCGCCCGACTCCTTCATCCGCTCGAAGGCGTGCGACCAGAGGAAGTGGAGGACTTCGGACTCGCGCGGCAGAAGGTCGTAGTCGATGCCGAGCCGCCGCATGGTGTCGAGGTGGCAATGGACGACGCGCGTGGCGACGTAGTCGGCCAGCTCCGCCGTCGGGTTGTTGCCCTCTTCGAGCGCGTGGAGCGTCTCGACCCGCAGCTTCAGGCGCTCCGGGTCTTCCTTCGCGTCCGCGTCGCCGTTCCGGTAAAACATGCCGACGCGCGCGTACAGGTCCCAGCAGTAATAGTCGAAGGGCTGGACGCCCCGGAGCGAGGCGTCGAGCGCGCGCACGTCTTCGAGCGACATGCGTTCGAGGTGCCGGAAGCCGACGACGACGTCGGCGACCTGCACGCCCGTGTTGTCGATGTAGTTGTGAACCTCGACGCGCTCGCCGTTGGCCCGCAGGATGCGGACGAAGGTGTCGCCGATGACCGAGTTGCGCAGGTGGCCGATGTGCGCGGCCTTGTTCGGGTTGACGCTCGTGTGCTCGACCATCCGCTTCGGGCGCGCGTCGCCTTCGGGAGAGCCGGCGGCGGGCGCGCCCCCGGGCGTCGTCTCGGAGAGGCCGGCGAGCAGGCGCGCGCGGTCGTAGAAGAGGTTGAGGTAGCCCGCCCCGGCGACCTCGACGCGCGCGACCTCTTCGGCCGCCTCAAGCTCCGTGCGCAGCTCCTCCGCGATGGCGCGCGGGTTGCGCTTCTCGCCGGTCGCCTGCTTGATGCGCTTCGCCAGCTCGAAGGCGACGGGGAAGGCCAGGTCGCCCAGCTCCGTGCGCGGCGGGACTTCCG
>DASVSK010000255.1:0-2286 GCA_036388135.1 Pyrinomonadaceae bacterium
GTTTCCGCCTCGCCCGGTTCAAGCCCCTTCGCGAACTCGCCGACGACCTCGCCCGCGTCGCGCCCGAGCTGCCGGAACCGCCCCAACTCCGAAGGCGTCAGTTGGTAACGGCAGCGGGCGACGACTCCTTCTACCACCTTCACGCCGGGGCCGGCCGGCAGGTCGGAGCCGAGCGCGGAGCCGCCTTCGAGCAGAGAGGCCGCGAGGTCTGCGACGAAAGTCGGCGACGCCTTGTCTTCCTCCCAGCCGAACTCGACCGGCTCGAACTCCGCGCCGGCCAGTTCCTCTTCGAGCATCCGCGGCATCTCGATGCGGCTTGCGAGCACGAAGCGCCTCCCGTCCGCGCGCACGAGGAGCGCGCACGCGCCCTGCTCGCGGCTCAGGTCGACGCCGTTCGAGCCGCCCGCCGTCAGCCACGCGAAATTGTGCTGCGAGCCCACGAGCACGCCGCCCAACCCCTCGGCCGCCAGCGCCCCCGCCAGCCTGTCCGTCTTTTCAGCAATCTCCGCGTTCTTGTCCACGAAATTAGAAGCCGTCAGAGTTCAGTTTTTTACTTGTTGACGCCGCTGGCGAGGAACCCGCCGTCGACGGCGAGAATCTCGCCGGTCACGAAGCTCGACGCGTCGGAGGCGAGGAAGACGGCCGCGCCGGCCAGCTCCTCGACGTTGCCGAAACGCCCCATCGGCGTCCGCAACAGCAGCTCGCGCCCGCGCTCCGTGTCGTCGAGCAGGTGCCGGTTGAGCGAGGTGCGGAAGACGCCCGGCGCGATGGCGTTGACGTTGACCCCGCGCTGAGCCCACTCGACCGCCAGAGACTTCGTCAGGGAGGCGACCGCCGCCTTGCTGGCCGAGTACGCCGCGACCTCCGTCAGCGCGACGAAGGACGAGAGCGAGGCGATGTTGATGATGCGTCCGTGGCCGCGCCCGAGCATGTGACGCCCGAAAATCTGGCAGGCGCGCAGCGTGCCCGTCAGGTTCGTCGCGATGACCTCTTCCCACTCCTCTTCGGTGACGTCCGCGGTCGGCGCGCGCAGCGTCCGCCCCGCGGAGTTGACGAGGATGTCCACTTTCTCGAACGCTCCGACCGCCGCCTCGAGCACCTCCCGCACGGAGCGCCGGTTCTGCACGTCCGAGGTGATGCGCAGCGTGCGACACCCTCGCTCTTCAATCTCGGAGGCGGCCGCCTCGACCTGCTCGCGCCGCCTTGAGGTCGGGACGACGCACGCCCCCGCCTCCGCCAGCCCGTGCGCGATGGCGCGCCCGATGCCCGAAGTGCCGCCGAACACCACCGCCACCTTTCCGCCGAGATCGAATGGGGCGTAGCTCATCGACTCATTCCCTCTGGGAAGTAGGACGGCCTTTGAAAGCCGCTCCGTGTGAGTTTTGACCAATCAAGCCGGGCCGGCGTGCTACGCGGGGATAACGTCGGCCAGCGGTGCGAATCTTATCTTAAGAAGGTAATACCAATTAACCGGGCTGCGAATATTGTGTAACACCACTAAGCGATTCGTGTCAAGTCCAATCCTTAAAGCTATATGCGTTTGCATGCCTAATTCCGCCTTTCGCCGGAACGACCTTGCTTTATCTTCTCAAAATGTGGTAAATAACCTTCGCTATTTTCATAAGTGGTCTAACCACTCAAGCGTTTTTGCCGCTGGCCGTTCCCGCTCGGCTGCCTCACGTGGGACGGCCGGGCTCAAAGAAAGAGGGGAAATATTTTGTCGGCTCCTAAACAGAGTAGCTTTGAACGCCGCGTCGTGGGCAGCAACGTCTGGCTTAGCCGCGAGGGCGCGACGGCCGAGGCTTTGACGACGCGCGCGCTCCGTTACGAAGTCCTGCCGACGGAAGAGGCCGTGGGGCTCGCGCAGTGGGGCGAGGTCGAGCGCGCGGCGCGTGAGAAGACGGGCGACCTCGTCATCATCCTGCTCGGCGGGCGCGGCGCGCAGGCGATGTACAGACACGTCGCCGAGATGGCGCGCACCGCGGAGGCCGACGAACTGCTCGGCCGCCTGCACGTCTTCACGCAGGACGCGCTCGCGCCGATGCGCATGGACAACGGCCTCAGCTTCGTGCGCGACTTCGAGCGGCTGCTCGGCGAAGCCTTCTTCCGGAAGGTGAAGAGCTTCACGCCGATGCGTACGGACACCGAAGACCTCGAAGGCGGGCTGGCCGAGTACCTCTCGAAGCTTGAGGCGCTGGGCGGCATCGACATCTTCTTCCTCGGGCTGGGGCCCGAGGCGGGCGCGGCCGCGCACCTCGCCGACATCAAGCCCGGCTCGGGCGCGGC
>DASVSK010000256.1:0-2183 GCA_036388135.1 Pyrinomonadaceae bacterium
CGTCAAGACGCTGAAGTCCTACGAGCGCCCGAACAGCACGACCCCGGCGGGCGCGAGCCTCGTCAGCTACACGGCTAAGGGCGGCGAGACCGCCGCGCAGGTCGCGGCCCGCTACGGCGCGTCTGTCGCCGAGGTGGTGAAGATAAACGGCGTGACGCCGGACGCGCCGCTCGCGCGCGGCCATCTGCTGAGGGTCCCGGCGTCGAAGTCGCCCGCCGCGCAGGCCCCGCCCGCGCGCCGCCGTTAAGGGTTAAATGGAGCGCCCCCCGAGGGGGAAGGGCGACGGTTGAAAAAGGCGAGCGCGCTTTCGTTCACACCGAAAGCGCGCTCTTTCACATCCGGACCGACCGGTGCCCGCCAGCGCCTCACGACGTTCACGCTGGCACGCCTATGCTCTTCCGCACGCAGTCCGCCGCCGTCTACGGCATCGACGCAGACCTCGTCGACATCGAAGTCGACCTCACCCCGGCGCGGGGCGAGTCCGACGCCGCGCCCTCCGTTACAATCGTCGGGCTCCCGGACCTCGCCGTGCGCGAGTCGCGCGAGCGCATCCGCGCCGCCGTCAACAACAGCGCCTTCTTCTTCCCCTTCCACAAGACGACGATCAACCTCGCGCCGGCCGACGTGCGCAAGGAGGGCGCGAGCTTCGACCTCCCCATCGCGCTCGGCATCCTCGGGGCCAACGGCGACTTAGGCTCCGCGCAGGGGCTGACCGACGTCCTCTCGCTGGGCGAGCTGTCGCTCGACGGCCGCGTGCGCCCCGTGAGGGGCGCGCTCCCCGTCGCCCTGCGCGCGCGCGAGGCGGGCATCAAAAGCCTGCTCCTGCCGGAAGAGAACGCGACCGAGGCCGCGGTCGTCTCCGGCGTGGACGTCTACGCCGCGCCGACGTTGCGCGCCGCGGTCGAGCTGGTCGCGGCGCTGCGCGCGGGCGACGCGCCCCCGCCGCTGCGCTTCGACGAGGCGACTTTGCTCTCCACGGACGTGCCCTACGAGGTGGACTTCCGCGAGGTGCGCGGCCAGCTCGCCGTCAAGCGCGCGCTCGAAGTCGCGTCCGCCGGCTCGCATAACATTCTGCTCGTCGGGCCGCCGGGCTCGGGCAAGACGATGCTGGCGAAGCGGCTGCCGACCATCCTGCCCCCGCTGGAGTTCGAGGCGGCGCTGGAGCTGACGAGGATTCACTCGGTCGCGGGGCTGACGGGGCGCGCGGGGCTCGTCACGCGGCGGCCTTTCCGCTCGCCGCACCACACCATCAGCGACGCCGGGCTCATCGGCGGCGGCGCGCTGCCGCGCCCCGGCGAGGTCAGCCTCGCGCACCACGGCGTGCTCTTCCTGGACGAGCTGCCGGAGTTCGACCGTTCGGTGCTCGAAGTGCTCCGCCAGCCGCTCGAAGACGGCCGCGTGACGATCAGCCGCGCGGCGATGACGCTCACCTTCCCGGCCTCCTTCATGCTGGCCGCCGCGATGAACCCGTGCGCCTGCGGCTTCTTCAACGACCCCGTGCGCGAGTGCCGCTGCACGCCGCTACAGATTCAGCGCTACGTCGGCCGCGTCTCCGGCCCGCTCCTCGACCGCATCGACATCCACGTCGACGTGCCGGCCGTGCGCTTCAAGGAACTCTCCGACCGCGCCGCCCCCGAGGGGGAAGATTCGGCCGCGGTGCGCGCACGCGTCGTGGCGGCGCGCGAACGCCAGCGCGAGCGCTTCCGCGGGACGCGCGTCTTCGCGAACGCGCAGATGCCCCCGCGCCTCATACGCCGCCACTGCCGCCTCGACGCGGAGGGCGAGCGGCTGTTGGAGCAGGCGATGACGCGCCAGGGGCTCTCCGCCCGCGCCTACGACCGGATACTGAAGGTCAGCCGCACTATCGCGGACCTAGAAGCGAACGAAGAGATACGCCCCGCGCACGTCGCCGAGGCGGTCGGCTACCGCTCGCTCGACAGGACGTACTGGGCGTGAAAGTTTGCGACGGCGTGCGCGTGGCGCGGGCGGGGAATCGACGCCGGGGCGGAGGGCGGCGCGTCTTACGAGACGAAGGTGAGGTAGATGCGCGCCTTCTGGCGGAGGAAGATGAGGGCGGGCGCGGCGTCGCCGCGGCGCATGGCCTCGGTGATGTCGGTGGGCGCTTCGTATTTGTCCTTCAGGCACTTGTAGGCTTCGAGCCACCCCTTGGGGTTGGCGGAAAC
>DASVSK010000257.1:0-1535 GCA_036388135.1 Pyrinomonadaceae bacterium
ACCAAAGACGGCATGGAGCACCTCAACTCGACGCAGATCGTCGAGACGGCCGCGCTCGCCGACCGGCAGACGCTGGAGGAGGCGGTCGGGACGGCCGCGCACGAGTTCTTCCACGTCTGGAACGTCAAGCGGCTCCGCCCCGCAGGGCTCGGCCCGTGGGATTTCACGCGCCCCGTCGTCACGCGAGGGCTCTGGATCGCGGAGGGGTTCACGAACTACTTCGGCAAGCTCTCGCAGCGGCGCGCGGGGCTTTGGGACGACGAGCGCCTGCTGCGCTCCTACGCCGCCGCGGTCGGCGGCGTCGAGAACGCGCCGGGCAGCAGGGTGACGAGCGCCGTCGAGGCGAGCCTGCTCGCGCCCTTCATCGACCGCGCTTCGAGCGAGCAGCGCACCAACCTCTCCGAGACGGTCGTCAGCTACTACCCGAAGGGCGAGACGCTCGCCCTCCCGCTCGACCTCATCATCCGCGGCCGCTCGAAGGGTCGCTCGTCGCTCGAAGAGGTGATGCGCCGCGCCTACGAGGAGTTCTACCTGAAGAGCCCGAACGACAGCTACTACCTCAAGGGGCGCGCCTACACCGTCGAGGAGTTCGAGCGCTTCGCCTCGGAGGTCTCGGGCGTAGACCTCTCGGAGTTCTTCCGCCGCCACGTCTACCAAGCCACGCCGCCGCCCTACGAAGAGGCGCTCGCCCACGTCGGCCTGCGCCTGACGCGCACGCCCGAGCGCCGCGCGCCGGACGCGGGCGGCAAAGCCACGCCCCCCGCCGTGGACGCCCGCGCCACCTACCGTATCGAGAAGGACGACAACGCCCCGCCCGCCGCCCGCGCCCTCCGCGAGGCGTGGCTGAAAGGGAAGTAGACAGTAGACAGTAGTCAGTAGTCAGTAGAGAAAACAGGCGGCGCGTCTCAGCCTTCGGGCCGGGCGCGCCGCCTTTCAATCTACTGACTACTGACTACTGACTACTGTCTACTGTCTACTGCCTGGAACCTTTCCCGCGGCGGCGCGTCTAAACGTCACGGCACCGGGAGAAAGAAAGAGGTCTCCGGTAAAATGTACAGAACGATAAAGAGTCTCTTCGCGGCCTCGGCCTTCCTGACACTCTGCTCGATAGCAAGCCTATACGCCGGCTCGCGCGCGGCCGCCTCCTCCGCGCCCGTGCAGGCCCACAACCCAATCGCCGCGCAGCTCGGCGGAGACCCCGGCGACGGCTGGGTGCTCGCCGGGGGCTTCCTCATGGTCGTCGCGCTGGCCCTCGCCTCCGCCGCCGCCATGCTCTGGATGCGCGAGCGGGAAGGCTGAAGGCGGGTGACGGGTGACGGTTGAAGGGTGATAGGAAAGAGTCGTTGCTTTTCTCATCACTCATCGCCCGGCGCCGTCACCCGCCACTTCAAGGGACGATGAGTTCGCCGTCGGCCTGCACGTAAACGCCGTCGCCTTCGCAGCGCAGGCGCGCGGCGCGGCGGAAGGCGAGGCCGCGCGCGCCCTCCTCGGGCGCGCCGCCGCGCATCGCGTGGCCGAGCAGCCGCAGGTAGCGC
>DASVSK010000258.1:0-5140 GCA_036388135.1 Pyrinomonadaceae bacterium
GGCGCTCGGCGGCGGCGCGAGGCACGGCAGCAGCGCCGCGAGCAGGACGACCGACAGGCGAAATCTCAACGTTTGCGACATGACACCTTCCTCCTCCGAATCCGCGTGGCGATTTTCGGTGGAGTTTATAGCGGCCTTCAGCCCGCCACAAGGGCGCGCGGCGCGGCCGGGTTCTTTCCGCCCCGCCCCGCGTCCGGCGCGCCGGACTTTCTTCCATTTTCGCGGACGAAAGCGCGCCGCGGGGAAGTTATTCGCCTTTCGGGTTGAACCCGCGCGCCCCGTGCGCGTATAACATCGGAGCCCGCCGCGCGTCTTTCCTGTCGGCGGTTTTGTACAAACATCCACAGCTTTCGCCAACGGATTCGAGGACGCCGCCCCTGATGAAACGTGTACTCCTTGTCCTGGCCGTCGCCGCGCTCTACGTGCTCCACCAGGACGTCTGGTTCTGGCGCACGCCCTACCCGGTCTTCGGCATCATCCCCGTCGGGCTCTTCTACCACGGGTGCTTCTCGGTGGCGGCCTCGCTTTTGATGTGGCTGCTCGTCCGCCACGCCTGGCCGCACCACATCGAGCGGGAGGTCGAGGGGCTCGACGCGGAGGGGCGCGAAGGGAGGGACGAGAGTTGATACCCGCCCTCTTCGTCTTCATCTACCTCGCCATCGTCGTCTACATCGGCGTCTTCGCCTTCCGCCGCGCGAAGGGGCAGGGGGCCGAGGACTTCTTCCTCGCCGGCCGCTCGCTCGGCACCTCCGTCTTCCTGCTCTCGCTCTTCGGGACGAACATGACGGCGGTCGCCATCCTCGGCTCGTCGGGTCACGCCTTCACCAACGGCGTCGTCACCTACGGGCTGATGGCCTCGTCCTCGGGGCTCGTCATCCCCCTGACCATCTTCCTCATCGGGACGCGCGTCTGGGCGCTGGGGAAGAAGTACGGCTTCATCACGCCCGTCCAGATCTTCCGCGACCGCTGGGAGTGCAGCCACATCGGCACCGTCATCTTCGCCGTGCAGGCCGTCCTCCTGGTCCCCTACATCATCATCGGCATCATGGGCGGCGGGACGACGCTCTCGGCCATCTCGGGCGGGTTCGTCCCCTTCTGGCTCGGCGGCGCGGTGGTGGCGGCCGTCGTGATGAGCTACGTCTTCTTCGGCGGGATGCGCGGCACGGCCTGGGTCAACACGTTCCAGACGCTCCTCTTCCTCGTCTTCGGCCTCATCGCCATCAGCGTCATCGGCGCGGGGATGGGCGGCTTCCGCAGCGCGGTCGAGTCCCTGGGCTCCTCGCCCGCGACCTCCTGGCTTCTGACGCGCGAGCGCATCTCGCCCTACTACTTCTTCAGCTACACCTTCATCCCGCTCTCGGCCATCGCCTTCCCGCACATCCTCATCTTCTGCCTGACGGCGAAGCGGATGGTGCAGTTCAAGAAGACGGTCATCTTCTACCCGCTCTGCATCCTGCTCATCTGGTCGCCGTGCGTCTTCCTCGGCGTGATGGCGAACCGCGTCGCGGACGTCCCCGAGATACGCGCCAAGCAGGAGGCGCGCCGCACGCTCGCCACGCAGGGGGCGCGGATGGAGCCCGCGCAGCGCGACGAGCTGCGCGAGCGCGCCTCGGGCGACGACGTCATCCTGCTCCTGCTCCAGCGCTACGCGCCGCTCTGGCTCGCCGGCATACTCGGCGCGGGCATCATGGCGGCCGTGATGGCGTCGGACTCGCAGATACTCGCGCTCTCGACGATGTTCACGGAGGACGTCTTCGCCTTCTACGGCGGGCGGCGGCGGTTCGGCGAGTCGGCGCAGGTGCAGACCGGCCGCCTCTTCGTCATCCTCCTGACTGTCCTGGCCTACTTCGTCGCGCTGCGCGCGCCCGAGACCATCTTCGAGATAGCCATCCAGTACGCCTTCTCCGGCTTCGCGGCGATGTCGCCGCTAATGATCTCGGCGCTCTTCTGGCGCGGCTCGACGAAGTGGGGCGCGCTGGCCTCGACCGTCTGGGTCGCGGCGGCCGTCGCGGCCGTCGCGTTCTTCCAGCAGACCACGGCCGCGCCGCCGCCGGGCCCGCCCGCCGTCTTCTGGTCGCTCGGCGCGACCGAGGTGCTCGCGCGCACGCCCTCGGGCACGGCCGTCTTCGGCTTCATGCCGGTCGTCCCGATGGTGCTCGTCTCGGCGCTGCTGATGTTCGTCGTCTCGAAGCTCACGGCGAAGCCGAGCGCCGCGACCATCGAGAAGTACTTTTCGAAGTGACGGAACTATTTTTCAAAGCGACTTAAGGAGAAACCCCCGATGAGACTCAAGACAGCGCCCGCCTGCTCCGCCCTCCTGCTGCTCGCCGCGGCGGCCGCGGTGTTCGCCGCCTCCCCCGCCGCCCGCCCGAACTTCAGCGGCACCTGGGAGCTGGACCAGAGCCGCAGCCACAGCATCCCGCCCGACGTCAAGCAGACCATGACGGTCGTGCAGGACGGCGACAACGTGACGGTGGAGACGAAGGTCATCTCCAAGCAGGGCGAGCGCGTCCTCAAGGACGCCTACAAGCTCGACGGCAAGGAGGCGGAGTTCGCGCCGCCTCCCCCGCCCAACGCCCCGCCCGACGCCCCGGCCCCCAAAGGCAAACGCACCGGCCGCTGGATGGCGAACGACAAGGGCTTCCTCGTCGAAGAGGAGGTCGTCAACCAGACGCCCAAAGGCCCCGAGACCGTCATCGTCGCACGCAAGTGGATGACCTGGCCCGACGGCACGCTCTCCATCGAAATCATCACCGAGCGCGGCGGCAACTCCTTCAACAACAAGCGAGTCTTCGTGAAGAAGTAGTCAGTAGTCAGTAGTCAGTAGTCAGTAGTCAGTAGTCAGTAGTCAGTAGTCGGTAGTCGGTAGACGGAAAGGCGGCGCGTCCGGTTTATGAACGGGACGCGCCGCCTATGTTTTCTACTGACTACTGACTACTGACTACTGTCTACTTCTTTCGCCTACTTCATCCGAAGCAGTGGAGCTTGCCGTCCTGCGCGCCGACGACGACGCGGCCGGAGGCGACGGCCGGCGAGGCCGAGACCGGCGCGCCGAGGTTGAACTCGGCGAGCTTGCGCCCGTCGCGGAAGCCGAGGACGTAGAGGCGGCCGTCGTTCGAGCCGACGAAGACGCGGTCGGAGGCGACGGCCGGCGACGACTCGACGCGCGCCTGCGTCCCGAACGTCCAGTGCGCGCGCCCGCTGTAGGCGTCGAGGCAGTGAACCATCTTGTCGCGCCCGCCGACGACGACGCGCGCGTCGATGACGGCCGCCGACGAGTAGAACGGGAACTGCCGCTCGCGGTTCTGGTAGCGCCAGCCGACCTGCCGCGCGACGAGGTTGACGCCGAGCACCTCGTTGTTGAAGGTGCCGTAGAAGGCGTTTCCCGCCAGCAGCGCCGCGCTCGCCCCGGTGTAAGCGCCCGAGCGCACCTGGAACTGCTCGCGCCCCGTCGCTATCCGCACGGCGCGCAGGATTTCGTCGCACCCGGCCACGTAGGCCACGCCCTCGGCGACGGCCGCGGTCGCGTGAACCTGCCCGCCCGTCTTCACCTTCCAGAGCAGTTTGCCGCTCACCGCCGAGACGCAGTAGAGGTGCGTGTCGTAAGAGCCGAAGATGACGCGCGCGCCCGAGACGACCGGCGAAGACTTTATCTCGCCGCCCGTCTTGAACGTCCAGACCCTCTGCCCGTCGGCCGCGCGGACGGCGTGGAGCACGCCCGACAGGTCGCCGACGTAGACGACGCCGCGCGCCACCGCGGGCGAAGACTCGCCGATGGCGTTGCCCGCGTTGTAGCGCCACCGCTCGCGCCCGTCGCCGAGGTCGACCGAGACCAGCTCGCCCCTCTGCGTGCCGACGTAGACCGCGCCGCCCGCGACGGCCGCCGAAGACTCGACCGACTCGCCCGCGTCGGCCGCCCAGAGGTGGCGGACGTTCCCCGCGACCCGCGAGCCCGAGAAGCCCGAGAGCAGCGGGTTGCCGCGGAACTGCGGCCAACTGTCGGCGGGCGTCACGAAGCTGTTCCAGCTCGCGCGCGCCGCGGAAGGCAGAAGTAGACCGGCCAAAGGCAGAAGGAGGAAGTCGCGTCTTCGCAACCCGCGCCCGCCGCCCTCGTCCGCCCTTCGCCCTTCGCCCTTCGCCCCTCGCCCTTCGTTCAGTATGCCCACTCGTACACCTCCAGCGCCCCCGCGGCGTCGAACGCGCGCGGGTTGAAGCGCCCAGTCCACTGCCCCGCCGCCTCTCCGGCGAGCGCGTGCAAATCCCCCCTCAGCACGCCCGACTCGGCGAGCCGCCCCGGCAAGCCCCCGGCGTCGGCCAACTCCTCGACGCGGCGCGCCAGCGCCTCGCCGCCCACGCCCGCGCGACCTGACAACTCCGCGTAGAGCGCGCCGACCTCCGGCGCGTTCCAGCGGACGACCGACGGCAGCAGCGCCGCCAGCGCCGCCCCGTGCTCCGCGCCGTAGCGCGCCGTCAGAGGGTTGGCGCAGGCGTGCGCCGCGCCGAGCATCGAGTTCTCGATGGCCGCCCCGGCGAGGTGCGCGCCCAGCAGCATCCGCCCGCGCGCCTCAAGGTCTCGGGGCGCGTCGAGCACGCGCTCGTACGCGCCTTCGAGCAGCCGCCACGCCTCGCGCGAGAAGATTTCGGAGAGCGGGTTGCGGCGCGTCGAGACGTAGGTCTCGACGGCGTGCGCGAGCGCGTCGAAGCCCGCGGCGGCCGTCACGCCGCGCGGCGCGGAGAAGGTCAGCTCCGCGTCGAGGAGCGCGACGCGGAAGGCCGCGCCCGCGTCGCCGCAGGCCATCTTCGCGTGCGTCCGCTCGTCGGAGATGAGCGCGTAAGACTGCGCCTCGCTGCCCGTCCCCGCGGTCGTCGGCACGCCTATCATCGGGAGCAGCGGCCGCCGCGCCCTGCCGTAACCGGCGTAGTCCTGCATCCGCCCGCCGTTGGTCAGAAGAAAGTTGACGCCCTTCGCGCAGTCGAGCGAGCTGCCGCCGCCGAGGGCCACGACCGAGTCGACGCCGAGCGGCGCGGCGAAGGCGCGCCCGCGCTCGACCGACGCGGCGTCGGGGTTCGCGCCGAAGTCGTGGAAGGGCTCGACCGAGACGCCCGCCGCCTCAAGAACCTTCGACGCGCGCCCGACGTG
>DASVSK010000259.1:0-3459 GCA_036388135.1 Pyrinomonadaceae bacterium
CCCCCCCCCCACTTCTCTTTTCCGAATCCGTTAAGGCTTCGCCCGGCGGCGGCGCGCCTCACATCGCGGGGCGGAGCAGCCCGCGGAAGATGCCCTGCACCGAGACCTTCGAGGCGTGCAGGCGGATGGGCGCGTGCTGCGCGTTGGCGGGGCGCAGCTCGACCTCCGTGCCGAAGCGGTGGAGCCGCTTCAGCGTGGCGCGCGCCCCTTCGACGAGCGCGACCACTATCTCGCCGTCGCGCGCCTCCGTGCGGTTCTCTATCAGCGCGATGTCGCCGTCGCAGATGTGCTCGTCGATCATCGAGTCGCCCGTCACCCTCAGCGCGTAGACGCGCGTCGGGCGGACGCGCCCGAGGAGGAAGCGCGGCACGGTGATGGTCTCGCGGTCTTCGTCGATGTCGATGGGCGCGCCGGCCGCGATGCGCCCGAGCAGAGGCACCTCGCAGGTCGAGTCGACGTCCACCTCCTCGTGCTGCACGGTGAGTCCGAACGCGCCGTCGGTGCGGTGGCGCGAGATGAGCCCGCGCCGCTCCAGCGCCTCGATGTGCTTGGCGATGGTCGCCTTCGATGAGACGCCGAAGTGGCGCGCGATCTGCGCGTAAGAGGGCTCGTACCCGTGGCGCTCGATGAAGCGCGTGATGTATTCGAGGATTTCCCTCTGGCGCTGCGTGCGGGGTTGCATCAGTAAACAGACTCCTTGCCGTGTGAGCGTCCGGGGTTAAAAGGCGGGGGGGTTTTGCTCGTCACTTCGGCCGGGCTCGCGCGATTGTATGGGCGCGGCTACTGAAGCGTCAAGGATAATAAGCCGCACGCCGTCATTCTTAAGAATAATGAGCCGCGCGCCGCTCTACCCCTGAGCCGCGACCGCCGAAGACACGCCCCCCGCAGGGACGACGCACGCGCGGAAGCGCCCGCGAAGCGCCCACGTCATGACGCGCGACACGCGCCGGAATCGCCCCCCGCGCCCCTTCTCCCCCTCCGAGAAACCCCTTCCGGCGGCCGCGGCCGACGTCCCAGCCGCCGGAAATGTTGCAACGCCTCCTAACCCTTGTAAATCGACACGAGGGAACGCTCACCTTCCGGATTATTTTATTGCTTTGCCTCAGGCCAGAAGCTAACCTCCCGACGTAGCGCAGAAACGTGGGGCTTTCATCAATCCGCGACGTGTGTCCGGAGTCGGGGTCTTCCCCGGCCGCCCTTAAAGGTCTTCCACACGCACCAGAATATCCGAGCAGTTTTACGCGCTCTGCCATCGGCCCGCGCCCGCCATCCGGGTTAGAAAAGGCGAGCCTCACATGAAACTCTCCCTTCATGCTCGAAGCTCGTCCGCCGGCCGCGCGGAGTCGCGTTCCACCGAGCCGGCCGCCTCGGCGCGCGAGTTCTCGATTCTCTACGCCGAGGAGGCCGCGGCGGTCGCCGACGCGGTGAAGGAGACGCTGGAGGCTCTGGGGTGGCGCGTGGAGGTCTGCGCGCGCGGCGACGAGGCGCTGAAGAGACTGTGCGGCGGCGCGCGCTTCGACCTGCTCATCCTGGACTTCGCCCTGCCGGGGCTCGACGGCGTCGAGCTGGCGAGGCGGGCGCGCCGTCTCCCGCGCGCGGCGTGGACGCCGATCATCATGTTTACCGCGTGCGAGGTGGAGAGGGAGGCGCGCCTCGCGGGCGTTGACGCGTACCTGAGAAAACCGCGGGGGGTCTACAGCCTGGCTGGCACCGCCGCGCGCCTGCTCACGCGGCGGGTGACACGAGAATGAGGAAAGGGGCTTGTGCGTCGGGCAGCCGCACAGCCCCTGCGCGGCACGTCTGCTGAAAGGGCACGGCGGACGATGCCGACTGGCCGGCGCGCGTCCACCCGCGCGCCGGCCGACTAACACCTGTTCGGCCCGGGACTCGTTCCCGCGTCATGCGTCGGGCGTCGCACGCGCCCGGACGTCAACGGCCGCCCGTAAGTCGTAAAGGCTTACGGGCGGCCTTTTTGTCTGCGGCGCGGCGCTTTACTTGATGGAGTAGCGCGCGAGCGTGTTGGGGAAGACGATGACGCCGGGGAGCACGTCGGCCATGCTCACCTTGTTCGTCCCCGTCAAAACCTCCTTCGCCTTGAGGCCGTAGAGCGCCTCGTTCAGGTTGTTGTCGGGGTTGATGACCGCGCCCTTCAGCTCAAGGCCGGCGAAGAGCCCCTTGCTGCGCGAGTAGGAGAGAATCCCCGCGTCGAGCGTGAGGTTGGTGGTGGCGCTGGCCGTGCGCCCGACGGGGCCGGCGGCCGCGCTCGCCTCGCCGCCCATTTCCAGCTTGTCTTCGAGCAGACCTTTGAGCGCCTCCTCGTTCATGAAGAGGAGGATGAGGTCTGTGCGCGCCGCGCCTATCTGGAGGCCGACGCTCGCGCCGCCCATCTTGAAGTAGGCGGGCGCGCTCCAGCCGCCGGTGACGCGGCGGCTGATGACGCCGCTGCCCCCGCGCCCGCCGACGACGAAGCCGGCCTTGAGCATCCCGGGGAAGACGGCCACGGCCTCGGCCCTGTCGAGCAACTCCCTCGGGATCGAGCGGTCGGGCGCGCCCATCACCTGCTCGAAGACGCGCGAGGCCGAGTCGGCCTTCTTCGAGGCGTCCTTCTGCTGCCCGGGGCTCGCGTTGGCGGGTGGCCGCGTGGCGATACGCTGCCGCTCCTGCTGCCGCGCCTGCGCGTCCGTGGGGGGAATGAGGGCGGCCGCGGCGAGCGCGCAGGCGGCCGCCGACAAGGTGATGCGGGTCGAAAGCTTCATTCAAATCTCCTCCGTCAAATGATGAATAGTAGGCAGTAGGCACTTAAGTGCGTGCTCTCGGAAAGACCGGGTTAAACCCTCAAACCCCGATAACGCGGAGCGACTGCCTGCTGCCATTCCGCCCAGTGCCTACTGCGTTCTCAGTTGGGGAGCCGCACGGAGTAGCGTGCGAGCGCGAGGGGGAGCGCGCGCACCTGCGTGGGGACGGCCGCGTCCTCCTGCCCCGTCGTGACCAGCTCCGAAGCCTTCCGGCCGTAGAACGCCTCGTTGAGGTCGTTGTCCGGGGTGATGGCGACGCCCTTGAGCGAGACGCCGAGGAAAGCGCCCTTGCTCCGCGAGTAGGTCAGGATGCCGGCTTGCAGCCGCGCGTTGGTGCTCGCGCCGGCGGCGCGTCCGACCGGGCCGGCCGTCGCCTCTGCCTCGCCGCCGATCTCGAACTTGTCGCCCATCAGCCCCTTGAGCGCATCCTCGTTCATGAACAGCAGCACGTAGTCGGTCTTCGAGCCGCCGATCTGCACGCCGACGCTCGCGCCGGTCAGGTTGTAGAAGACGGGCATGCTCCACTGGCGCTTCTGCGTGCGGCGGCTGATGACGCAGTCGCCCTTTCGCCCGCCGACGATGAAGGCGGCCTTGAGCACGCCGGGGCAGACGGCCACGGCCTCCGCGCTCTCCAAGAGGTCGCGCGGGATGGCGCGGTCGGGCA
>DASVSK010000260.1:0-2010 GCA_036388135.1 Pyrinomonadaceae bacterium
CGCGCTCGCACGCCGAGTGGAAGCGGCAGGCGCGTCAACTCGGCTGCGAGCTGGTCGGGGCGGGTCGCGCCGAGGCCGACCTCGAAGTCCTGACCATCGCCGCCGAGGTGTTGGAGCGGCTCGGCCTCGGCGGTTCGTACCGCGTCACGCTCAACCACGTCGGCGTCTTCAACGGCGTCGCCGAACAACTTGGCCTCGCCCCGGAGGCGCGCGAGGAGATGCGCCGCCTCGTGGACGCGCGCGACGCCGACGCGCTCGAAGAGTTTCTCAGGGCGCTCGGCAAGTCGGGCGAGACGGCCGCGCGCGCCGGGCGTCTCGCCCGACTCGCCGCAGGGGGCGGGCTGCCCGAGGGCGCGCGCGAACTGCTGACGAACGGGCGCTCGCGCGCGGCGCTCGACGAGCTTGAGGGGCTGCGCGAGGTCGCCGAGTCGCTGGGGCTGGGCGACGGTTTCTCCGTCGACCTCGCGGACGTCTCGGGGCTCGACTACTACACCGGCCTCGTCTTCAAGATTTACGTCGCGGGCGCGGGCGCGCGCGTCGGCGGCGGCGGGCGCTACGACGATTTGACCGCCAACTTCGGCCGCCGCGAGCCCGCCGTCGGCTTCGTCCTCGACCTCGACGCGCTGACCGAAGTCCTGGCCCGCGGGGACTTCGTAACTAATAACGGCCCCGGCGCGCCCGCCGCCGCGGTCGGAGGTGAAGACGCCGCCGAACGCCTCCGCGAGGCGAGGCGCAGGCGCGCGCTCGGCGAGCGGATAAAGATGGAATAATTTACACGGATGGACAGGATGAACAGGACACGGAATTAAGGATTTGGGATCGAAATTTAAATGCTCTTTATCCTGTTCATCCTGTCCATCCGTGTGAATACTCTTTCCTATGCTGACGATTGCGATAGCTAAGGGCAGGATGCAGCAGGACGCGCTGGGGCTTCTGGCGCGCGCGGGCGTGCGCGTCGGCGCGGAGGCGCTGGCCTCGCGCCGCCTCGCCGTCGAGGACGAGACGCGGCGCTACCGCTTCGTCTTCGTCAAGCCGGCGGACGTGCCCGTCTACGTCGAGCACGGCATCGCCGACTGCGGCGTCGTCGGCCGCGACGTGCTGCTCGAAGCGGAGGCCGACGTCTTGCAGCCGCTCGACCTCCGAATCAACCGCTGCCTCATCGCCGTCGCGGCGCGCGAGGGCGAGCGCGGCGACCGCCCCGGCGTGCTCCACGTGGCGACGAAGTACCCGCGCGTCGCGGCCGCGCACTTCGGCTCGCGCGGCGTCCCCGTCGAGATCATCGAGCTGTCGGGCTCGGTCGAGCTGGCGGCCGTGCTCGGCCTCGCAGACTGCATCGTCGACCTCGTCGAGACCGGCCGCACGCTCGCCGAGAACGGCCTGCGCGTGGTCGAGACCATCACGGAGTCGACCGGCCGCCTCGTCGTCAACCGCGCGAGCTACCAACTGAAGGCAGAAGCGGTCGGCGAGCTGATACGAGAATTGGGGCGCGTGTTGGGCGAGGGCGTCGGCGCTGCCCACACGCCGGGAGGGGCGAGCGCTTGATAGAGATTATTCGGGATGAGCGCGGGCGGCGGCGGAAGCTCGCGGCGATACGTGGGCGGAGCGTCGCGGCCGACGAGGGGCTGACGGCCGCCGTCGCCGGAATCGTCGAGGACGTGCGGAGGCGCGGCGACGCGGCGCTCTCCGACTACACCGAGCGGTTCGACGGCGTGCGCCTGCGCCCCGAAGAGTTCCGCGTCGAAGAGTCGGCGCTGCGCGCGTCGGCCGCGCGCGTCGACGGGCGCGTGCTCGAAGCCCTGCGCGCGTGCATACGGAACGTCCGCGCCTTCCACGAGCACGAGCGCGCCGAGAGCTGGGAGGTCGAGGCGGGGCGCGGCGTCCGACTCGGCCAGCGCGTGACGGCGGTGGACGCCGCGGGGCTCTACGTCCCCGGCGGCACGGCGAGCTATCCCTCTTCGGTCGTGATGAACGTCGTGCCCGCGCAGGTCGCGGGCGTCGAGCGCATCGCCG
>DASVSK010000261.1:0-1789 GCA_036388135.1 Pyrinomonadaceae bacterium
AGGAAGTACACGCTCGTCACCACCAGCTTCGTCGCGGAGGGCGGCGACCAGTACGCGATGCTCAAGGGGAGCAGGAACGTCCTGAAGACGAAGCTGACCGACTCGGGCGTGCTGCGCCGCGCCATCGAAGACGCGAAGACCATCGCGCCGCGGGCCGACGGCCGCATACGACGCCTCGACCGCCCCGCCGAGGCGAAGCCGTGCAATCCCGCCGCGACGCCGTCGCCGTCGCCGGCACCGACCCCGTCGCTGACGCCGGCCGCGGCCAGGCCGGGCGGCAGGTGAGCGACGCGCCGCCGGTGAGCCTTATGTTTGAAGAGGAGGAAGAATCGCCGTCGAACGAGCCGCGGCTGCGCGCCGTCGAGCTTTTCCGCCGCGCGTACGAGGCGCAGGTCGAGAAGAACTACGCCGAGGCGGTCGAGCTTTACCGGCGTTCGATAGAGACCTACCCGACGGCCGAGGCGCACACCTTCCTCGGCTGGGTCTACAGCTTCGAGGGGCGCTACGAGGAGGCCATCGACGAGTGCCTGAAGGCCATCGGCGTCGACCCCACCTTCGGCAACCCCTACAACGACATCGGCAGCTACCTCATCGCGCAGGGCGACTTCTGGACGTGCGTGCGCTGGTTCCGCCGCGCGCTCCGCGCCCCGCGCTACGAGTCGTACGCCTTCCCGCACTTCAACCTCGGGCGCGTCTACGAGGAGCGGCAGCGCCCGCTCGACGCCGCGCGCCACTACGGCCTCGCGCTCGAAGAGCAGCCCGGCTTCTCGCAGGCCGCACGCGCCCTCCGCCGCGTTCAGTCGAGACTGAATTGACTCGTCGGCTCATCGATTCAATCCTTCGACGAATCGACGAGCCGGCGGACCGACGAACAAATCTTAAGATGTCCTCGGACGAAGAATATTTTCTCTGCCGGAGCGCCGGCCCCGAGACGATGGACGCGCTGTGGGCCGAGGGGTGGAGGCACTTCGGCGAGATATTCTTCCGCTACCGGCGCTGGCGTCACGCCGGGCGGGACTACACCATCACGCCGCTGCGGATAGACGTCGAACGGTTCGCGCCGTCGCGCAGCCAGCGCCGCGTGCTGGCGCGCAACCGGGACCTGCGGGTCGAGGCGCGCCCCACGGCGCTCGACGCCGCGCTGCGCGCGATGTTCGAGGCGCACCGGCGTCGCTTCCGAACGGACGTGCCCGGCTCGCTCCGCAGCTTCCTCTCGCACGCGCCGGCCGACGTCCCCTGCCGCAACGAGACGCTCCGCGTCTACGCGGGCGACCGCCTCGTGGCCGCGCACTTCCTCGACGTCGGCCTCGGCGCGACCTCGGCCGTCTACTCGATGTTCGACCCCGAAGAGTCGCGCCGCAGCCTCGGCGTCTACGCCATCCTCGCCGCCGTCGACCTCTCGCGCCGCTCGGGCCGCCGCCACTACTACCCCGGCTACGGCACGCGCGAGCCCTCGCCCTACGACTACAAGAGGAACTTCTCGGGGCTCGAAGAGTACGACTGGCACGGCCGCTGGGTGCCGACGCCCGCGCGCGACGCGGGCGGCGCTTCTGGCCCCGCCGCGCGGTTTTAACTCCCGCGCGTTCCGTGGTAAATTCCGGCGTCCGCCGGGCTCCGCCCGACTCCCCGGCACCCCCGAGCGCCCCTGCGCGCGACCCCATCACGACCCCGAAAGGACTTCCCCCGAAATGACCCGCAACAAGTTCCCCCTCGCCGCGCGCCTGCTGACCGCGGCGGCTGCGCTCTGCTGGCTGACGCTCGCCGCCGCCCCGGCCCGCGCGCAGGGACT
>DASVSK010000262.1:0-1862 GCA_036388135.1 Pyrinomonadaceae bacterium
GACGAGTACACGAGCGACCCGAACCGGCCCGTGCCCTTCGTCGGCTACGTCGTCGGCGGGCTGACGTCGGACTACATGACCGAGGACCAGCGCTTCGCCTCGCAGCGGCCGGACGTGCTGACCTACGAGACCGAGCCGCTCGAAGAAGACCTCGTCGTCGCCGGCCCCGTCAGGGTGAGCCTCAACGTCTCCTCGACGGGGACGGACTCGGACTTCGTCGTCAAGCTCGTCGACGTCTACCCCGGCGACTACCCGCAGCCGGCCGCGCCCGCGGGGCAGCGCCCGCCGCCGAACTACGTGCGGATGGGCGGCTACCAGCAGCTCGTCCGCGGCGAGCCCTTCCGCGCCAAGTTCCGCGAGGGCTTCGAGCGTCCCGTCCCGCTCACGCCCGGAAGGCCCGCGCGCATCGAGTTCGCGATGCCGGACGTCTACCACGCCTTCCGCCGCGGCCACCGCGTGATGGTTCAGGTGCAGAGCTCATGGTTCCCCCTGGTAGACAGGAACCCGCAGAAGTTCATGGAGATTCCGAAGGCCGGGCCGGGCGACTTTCAGAAGGCCACGCAGCGCGTCTACCGCTCAAGGGGCCTGGGCTCCTCGGTGACGCTGATGGTCGAGCAGGGCTCGCTCCGCGCGCCCCGAACGGCCAGATGAGAAAGTGTCACACTCGACCCCTTCGACGGCCCGCGACGACTCGACAATGAGACTCGCGGGCCGCAAAATTTATAGGCGGGCTCGCGGATAAATTCATACAGCGCGGCTCTCGTCGACAAGGGGTTTATGCGTTCCACCATCAACAGCTATCTTGAGAATTACCTGAAGCGGGGCGGCGAGACGGCCTTCGCGCACAGGCGGGGTTTGCGGCTCGTGCGCTGGTCTTACGGGCGGGTGGCGGAGGCGGCCTTCCGCTTCGCGCGCGAGCTTGAGGGGCGCGGCGTCTCGAAGGGAGAGCGCGTCCTGGTGTGGGCGGCGAACGGGCCGGAGTGGGTCGCGGCCTTCTTCGGGTGCGCGCTGCGCGGCGCGGTCATCGTCCCGCTCGACGTCGAGAGCGCGCCCGACTTCGTCTCGCGCGTCGAGTCGCAGACGCAGGCCGCGCTCCTGCTCGTCAGCGCCGAGACGAAGGGGCGCGCCGCCGCGCTCAAACTCCCGACGCTCGCGCTCGAAGATTTAGAAGAGACCCTCGCGCGGCACTCGCCCGCGCCCTTCGAGCCGCAAGACGTCGGGGCGGACGACCTTCTGGAAATCATCTACACGTCGGGGACGACGGCCGAGCCGCGCGGCGTCTGCCTCACGCACGGCAACCTGCTCGCCAACCTCGCGCCGCTCGAAGAGGAGATGCAGAAGTACCTGCGCTGGGTGCGGCTCGTCAGTCCCCTGCGGTTCCTCTGCCTGCTGCCGCTCAGCCACGTCTTCGGGCAGTTCATGGGCATCCTCGTCCCGCAACTCCTCGGCGGCGAGGTCATCTTCCAGGACGCGCTCAACCCTTCCGAGATAGTCAACACGGTCAAGGGCCGCCGCGTCTCGGTCGTCGTCACCGTCCCGCGCCTGCTCGACTCGCTGCGCGAGCACGTCGAGCGGCGCGAGGAGGCGCGCGGCCGTCTCGCCGAGCTGCGCCGACGTATAGAGCAGTCCGGGGGCGCGCACCCGCTCAAGCGGCTGTGGACGTTCCGGCGCGTCCACCGCTACTTCGGCTGGAAGTGCTGGGCCTTCGTGACGGGCGGCGCGACGCTCGCGGCGGGGACGGAGACCTTCTGGCGGCGGCTCGGGTTCGCGGTCATACAGGGTTACGGGATGACGGAGACGGCGTCGCTCGTCACGGTCAACCACCCTTTCAAGACCGGGCGCGGCTCCATCGGGAAGACGCT
>DASVSK010000263.1:0-7328 GCA_036388135.1 Pyrinomonadaceae bacterium
AACAGCACCACAATCGCCGCCGAACTTGCCGCCGCCACGGTTCACCTCCAAAAGCAGTAGACAGTAGTCAGTAGTCAGTAGTCAGTAGAAAACCCTTCGCTAGTTCAACCGCCCGAGTGACAGCGTCAACGACCGCGGCGCGGAGCGCTACTGTCTACTGACTACTGTCTACTGTCTTCTTCCTCGTCTTCTTCCTCATCCTCTTCCCCCTCGGTCGCGCCGGTGAGCGGCGTGATGTCGCTGCCGAAGAAGGAGGCGTACAGCTCTTGCGCGCGGTCGAAGTCGCGCTCGTCGACGAGGACGAGCGCGCCGGGCGAGGCCGCCGAGAGCAGGGGCGAGAGCGCGTCCGCGCCGCCCGACTGGACGGCCACGCGCACCCCGTTCTGCCCCAGGATGTCGGCGACCATCTCGGCCTCCGCGGGCGAGCCGATGTTGTGCAGCGGGACGAAGCGCGCCTCGCTGTGGTCGTGGACGGTGTTCTCCGCCGTGAGCTGCTCAACCAGCTCCGAGCCGTCGTCCGGGCAGCTCGTAATCCCCTCCTCGTACTCCGACTCGCAGACAGGACAGAACATCTCTATTCCCCCGGGATTAATTTTGATTAGGAAAAGCGCTGGGCGGGAGGATTATACAGGGATTGGCGATAAGTGATAAGTGGCGGGTGAGGGGAAAAGGCGGGGGGCCCCCTTCTCGTCACCCGTCACCCGTCACTTATGACTCAAGCCCTACGCGGTGCCGGCGGCGCGCTCGAAGGGGATTTCCTCGAAGTGGGTCATGCGCTTGAAGTCGCGGAAGCGCCGGTTGATCTCATCGTGCGTGAGGCGTCGGACGCGGTCGGTGCCGAACTCCTCGACGTTGAAGGAGGCCATGACGGAGCCGAAGATGATGGCGCGGCGCATGGCCGCGTCGTCCACCGTTTCGTGTCCGGCGAGGTAGCCCATGAAGCCGCCCGCGAAGGTGTCGCCCGCGCCCGTGGGGTCGAAGACCGACTCCAGCGGGTAGGCGGGGATGGCGAAGTAGGAGCTTTCGGTGAACATCGCCGCGCCGTACTCGCCGCGCTTGACGACGAGCGCGCGCGGGCCCCACGAGAGGATTTTCCGCGCCGCCCTGATGAGGTTCGGCTCGCCCGAGAGCTGGCGCGCCTCGGCGTCGTTGATGATGACGACGTCGACCCCTCGGATGGCGGCCTCGACCTGCCGGGGGACGGTCGTGATCCAGTAGTTCATCGTGTCGAGCGCGACCAGCTCCGCCTCGCGCACCTGCTCGCGCACCTCGCCCTGCAACTCCGGCTGGATGTTGCCGAGGAAGACCATCCGCGCGCCCTTCGACGCGTCGGAGAGCTTCGGCCTGAAGTCGGCGAAGACGTTGAGCTGCGTGTCGAGCGTGTGCGCGGTGTTGAGGTCGAAGTCGTAGCGCCCGCTCCAGAAGAAGGTCTTGCCGCCCTCCACGCGTTCGAGGTCGTCGGTGTTGATGCCGCGCTCGCTGAACACGGACATCTCCTCCTCGCCGAAGTCGCCGCCGACGACGCCGACCACGCGCACGTCCGTGAAGAAGCTGGCCGAGAGCCCGAAGTGCGTGGCCGACCCGCCGAGCATCCTCTCGCGCTTACCGAACGGCGTCTCGACCGCGTCGAACGCCACCGAACCTACCACGAGCAATGACACTTAATCAGTTCTCCTGCCTGTGTGATGGGAAAGCTTCTACTGCTGCGATTTAGGCTGTTGCTTTTCGGGCTGGGGCTTCGCCTCGCCGAGTCGCGCGAGCGCCTCCTGCGCGTCCTTGCGGAAGCCGCTTTGTGGGAAGTCGTTGACGAGGCGGTTCAGGTAGTCGCGCGCGTTCGCGCGCAGGGTCTCCGGCGAGAACTCCTGCGCCTTGTCGGGCGCGGACGCGGGCAGCCTCTGCTTGCCCTTGCCCTCGGAGAGGTAGAGGCTGCTCATGCCCGCGATGTAGAGCACCTCGTCGAGCTTGTAGAACTCCGGGTAGCCCGCGGCCAGCTCCTCGCAGCGCTTGAAGGCGGCGTAGTACGCCTTCTTGTTCTTGAAGTAGTGGCGCGCGACCTCAAGCTCATGCTTCGCGCTCTTCTCGGATTCGATGTCCCTGACGGACGAAGGGTCGGGCCCCGCCGCCACCGCGCCCGACTGTGCGCGCGCCGCGCCCGCCCCGAACAGGACCGCCAGCGCGACGCCGCAGGCCGTTAGAAAAAATCTCTTCATCTCAGAAAACCTCGCAAGAAGGTGAATGGTAAATGGTGAATAGTGAATGGTAAATAGTTGTCGTGCGTTGGCCGGCTCGGGCAGACGCCGCGTGGCTCGGGCGACGCCTGCCCGCCATTCACCGTTCACCATTTACCACTCACTACTTACTCCCTCTGTACTTTTTGATGATGGCATCGAGCTTCTTCGTTGTCGCCTCGGGCCAGAGTTCGGGCGGCGTGAAGATGGCGCTCTTGAGGGCGGAGCCGCAGGCGCAGGCGCGTTCGGCGGCTGAGAGGCGGCGGACGGCCTCGCGCATGATGATCTGCGCGTTGCGGACGTTCTTGTTGAGGTACTCGACCACCGCCTCGACCGAGACGGCGTCGTGCCCCTCGTGCCAGCAGTCGTAGTCGGTGACGAGCGCGAGCGTCGCGTAGCAAATCTCTGCCTCGCGCGCCAGCTTCGCCTCCTGCAAGTTCGTCATCCCGATGACGTCCATCCCCCACGAGCGGTAGACGTGCGACTCGGCCTTCGTCGAGAAGGCTGGCCCCTCCATGCAGAGGTACGCCCCGCCGCGGTGGACTTTGACCTCGGCCGCGCCGCAGGACTCTTCGAGCACGTCGCCGAGGTCGCCGCAGACCGGGTGCGCGAAGGTGATGTGCCCGACGATACCCTCGCCGAAGAAGGTCGACTCGTGCGCGCGCGCGCGCGTGCGGTCGAAGAACTGGTCGGGGATGACCATGTCGAGCGGCGCGTATCGCTCCTGGAGCGAGCCGACGGCCGAGGCCGAGAGAATCCGCTCGACGCCGAGCTGCTTCATGGCGTAGATGTTGGCGCGGAACGGCAGCTCCGTCGGCAGAAGCCTGTGCCCGCGCCCGTGCCGCGGCAGGAAGGCCACGCGCTCGCCTTCGAGCGTGCCGACGATGAAGGCGTCGGAGGGGCTGCCGAAGGGCGTCTCGACCGAGACCTCCTCGACGTCCTTCAGCTCCGGCATCTGGTAGAGGCCGCTGCCCCCGATAATGCCTATCTTCGCGGTCGTCATTTCCGTTTCACCTTTAACTGTTCCTGAGATGTCCGCTCACTCGCCGGGGACGAACCCGTCCTGCGCGTCTTCGTAACCGACCGCGCGCGGCCTGCCGTCCTCTTCGACGACGCGCGCGAGCGGCTCGTCGGGGTCGTGGTAGAAGAGGCAGAGCCAGCCCTCGCGCGCGGCCAGCGGGAGCAGGCGGCGCTTGGCTTCGAGCGTCTCGACGGGGTAGAGGTCGTAGCCCATCACCCACGCGAGTGGCACGTGCGCGCGCGTCGGGACGAGGTCGGCGAAGCCGTAGAGCGTGCGGCCGCCGCGCGCGAGCCTGACGCACTGCATCGTGCGCGAGTGGCCGGGGACGGTCTCAAGACTCAGACCCGGCACGACCTCGTACTCCGCCTCTTTCAACTCCAACTGCCCCGACTCGGCCAGCGGACGCCAGTTCTCAGGCAGGTAGCTGGCGCGGTCGCGCTCGTGCGGCGCTTCGGCGTGCTCGTACTCCTCGCGCGAGACGAAGTAGCGCGCGTTCGGGAACGTCGGCACGGCTCGGCCTTCCCGGTCGAGCGCGGTGTTGCCGCCCGCGTGGTCGAAGTGGAGGTGCGTGTTGACGACTATCGTGACGTCCTCGGGCCGGCGGCCGGTGCGCTCATAGAGGCTTTCGACGAGCGTGGGCCCGGGGGCGACGCCGTACATCTCCCGCCTGCGCGGCGACCACTTCTCGCCCATGCCGGTCTCGACTAGGACGCGCTCGCCCGCGCCCTCGACGAAGAGGCAGTTGGTATTGAGCTTGACGCGGTTCTCTTCGTCGGGCGGGGCGACGCGCTGCCAGAGTGAGCGCGGCACGACCCCGAACATCGCGCCGCCGTCGAGTCGGAACTCGCCGCCGGGCACGACCTCAACGCGGTAGTCGCCGAACTGCATCGCGTCCCCGGGCCGGCTACTTCTTCCTGCCGGGCGCGGCCTTCGGCTTCGCGCCGCCCGCGGGCGGGGGCGCTTCGCCTTCGGCGGCCGGCGGAAGCTCCTCCGCGTCCGCGCCGCCCGGCATGCCGCCGCCGTGGGGCGAAGCGCCCATCGGGAGCGGCGGCGTCTCGGGGGCCTTGACGGGGAAGTCCTCCGGCACCTTGATGTTCGTGCGCTTGGCGATCTCCTCGACGGCCTTCTTGGTCTTCTCGTCGAGGATGGCCTCCTTGGCCGTGTCGCGCGGCGACTTGGGCGGGGCGAAGGGGTTCGCGGAGGGCGCGCTGGGCTTGAAGAGGATGTGGCGGACGTGCACCTGCTCCTCGGGCTGCGCGCCGCCCTCGCCGGGCTGCGTGCGCGTGCCGAGCCGCTGGATGATGTGGAAGCCGAAGGGCGTCTCGACGATGTCGCTGATCTCGTTGTCCTTCAGCGCGAACGAGGCGTCCTCGAACGGCTTGACGACGCGGAACTTGTCGGGCGAACGCTGCTCGCCCTCGACGGCGCGGCCGAACCACGGCAGGTCGCCGCCGCTCTCCTTCGCGCCCGGCTCCTCCGAGAACTCCTTCGCCAGCGTGCCGAAGTCCTCGCCGCCGCGGGCGCGCTTCAGGACGTCCTCGGCCTTCTGGCGCGTGGCCTTCGGGTCGAGTTCCGGGTGCTTGGCGAAGTATTCGTCGATCTCCTGGTCGGTCGGCTCAAGCTTCTTCGTCAGCTCGTTTGAGTAGATGCGGCTGAGCGCGACGGCCTGCTGGAACTGTATCTGGAGCTGCGTGGAGCGCTCTTTATCGACGCCGGACTCCCTGCCCTTCTGCGAGAGGATGGACATCGGTGCCCACTGCTGGCGGAACTGCTGCCTGATCTCGTCCGTTATCTGCTGCTCCTCGGGCACCATCCCCATCTTCTTCAGGTCTTCGAGGTACGAGTCGGCCTGCTGGATGTTCTTCGGGTCTTTGAGGAAGGCGTCGATCTCCTCCTGCTTCGGGCGGTAGTCCTCGGGCTTGGAGTTCGGCTTTTCGCGCTGCTGCTTGACGTACATCTGCGCGACGACCAGCATCTTCATGGCGTCGAGCTGGCGCTTGACCTCGGGGCGGTCGGCGACGCCCTTCTCGCGCGCCTCCTGCGCGACGGCGAGAATCTGCTTGATGTCGTCGGCCAGCTTCTTGCGCTCCTCGGGGCTGGAGGCGAGTTTGGCGCGGTCGGCCGGCTGGAGCGACTCGGCGATGAGCGACATGTCCTCGGGGCTGAGGGCGGTCAGCGCCGCGTGGGCCCTGTTGTGCCGGGCCTGCCAGACGATGAGCCCGACCGAGGCGGCCACCGCCACCAGCACGGCGATGAGTGCTTTCGTGGTTGCCTTCAAAACTGTTCCTCTTCCTTTCTGAACTTCCAAAAGGCACTCCCGGACGTCCGGTCAAGGGAGCCGGGGGTTGCGCCAGCCGTACAAGATACACGAAAAAGGTTTGAGCCGCATGTCGCCGGGGCGCGGGCGTCGGGCACGCGCGGGCTTTACGGGCGGCGGCGCGCGGGCGTGGTGCGCGCGGGGGCTTTCGGCGCGGGGCTCCTGGCGGGCGCGGGGGCTTGCGCGGCGGGCTGCACGGCGGGCTGCTTCCCGGAGGCCCCGGCGGCGGCCGGCCTCGCGCCCTGCATCTCGATGGTGCTGCTGACCTCGTACTCGTCCGCCACACGGACGCGGCGGCGCGCGACTATCTCGTCGAGCACGCGGTGGCGCTTCTCCTCCTCGACCGCGGCGCGCGCCCTGTCGCGCGGCGACATCGGCGGCGAGTTCCGGTCGCGCGGCGCGGCCGTGTAACCGATGAGGATGTGGCGCGCGTGAACCTGCTCGCCCCCGCCGCCGCCGCCCTGACCCTGTGGGCGGCGCTCCTCGACCTTGATGATGTGGTAGCCGAAGACCGTCTCGACCACGCCGCTGACCTCGCCCGGCTTGAGCGTGAAGGCCGCCTCCTCGAAAGGCTTGACCATCATCCCGCGGCCGAACCAGCCGAGGTCGCCGCCCGTGCCCTTGCCACTCGGGTCTTCGGTGAACTCGTTAGCCAGCTTCGCGAAATCCTCGCCCGCGCGGGCGCGCATCAACAGCCCCTCTATCTTGGCGCGCGCCGGCCGGGAGTCCAGCTCCGGGTGCGCGGCGACGTGGGCGTCGACCTCCGCCTCGGTGGCCTTGAAGCGCGGCGTAAGCTCCTTCGAGTACGCGCCGGCGAGCAGCCGCGCCTGCTGGAGCATGACGACGAGCTGCGTCTTGCGCTCGCGGTCGAGCCCGCCCGCGACCCCCTTGCGCATGGCGACCATCACGCGGCCGTAGTGCTGGCGCAGCTCCCTGCGCTTCTCGTCCGTGACGGGCGCGCCGCGCTCGGCGCTGTTCTTCACGTAGTCCTGCACGAACGCCTCGAACTGCGCGGGCGTGGCCGCCTCGTTGAAGAAGGCGTCTATCTCGGCGGGCGTCACGACCTGCTCGGGGCCGCCGACTCCCGCGTCCTGCCGCTGCTTGAAGTAGGTCTGAGCGATGACGAAGGCGCGCGACAGCTCGGCCTGGAGCTTCAGCTCCGGGCGGGCGAGGTAGCCGGCCGCCCTCGCCTCCTCGGCCGTGGCGAGCATCTGCCGGAGGTCGCGCGCGAAAGCCTTCCGCTCGTCGGCGCTCTGGGCGAGCCGGGCGCGCACCTGGGGCGGGAAGCCGAGCCCGTCGATGACGAGCGCCATGTCCTGCGCCGAGAGGTTGACATCGGCCTGCGCGGGCGTGGCGGCGGCGCGCGGCGTGGCGGCGGCGGGGCGCTTCCCCGGGGGCGTTTTGGCAGCCGGGCGCGCGGGCGCGCGGCGCGGGGTTCGGGTCTGTGCGGGGGCTGTGAGCTGAAGGGCTGCGACGGCGAGTGTCGTGAGAATAAGCTTTCTGAAGCGCAAAACGGCTACCTTTCTTCTGTTCCCTGGCCTCGGTCTTCGGGTGAATGTTGGACGAGTTCGAGCAGCACGCCGCCCGAAGACTTTGGATGCACGAAGGCCACCAGACAGTCGCCCGCCCCGACCCGCGGCTCCTCGTCAATCAGCCGTGCGCCTTCGGCCTTGAGGCGCGCGAGCGCGGCGCGAATGTCCGCGACGCGGACGGCGATGTGGTGGATGCCGGGTCCGCGCTTTTCGAGAAATTTGGCGACGGG
>DASVSK010000264.1:0-1543 GCA_036388135.1 Pyrinomonadaceae bacterium
CCGCCTGGAGGCGTGCCTGCGCCCCGGCGACACGGTCGCGCGCCTCGGCGGCGACGAGTTCACCGTGCTGCTCGAAGACGTCTCGGACACGGGCGAGGTCGTCGCCGTGGCCGAGCGCATCGAGGCGGAGCTGTCGCTCCCGTTCAACCTCGGCGGGCACGAGGTCTTCACCACCGCCAGCATCGGCATCGCGCCCTCGTCCACCGGCTACGAGCGGCCGGACGACATCCTGCGCGACGCCGACACGGCGATGTACCGCGCCAAGTCGCTCGGCAAGTCGCGCCACGAGGTCTTCGACAAGGAGATGCACACGCGCGCGGTCAACCTCCTGCACCTCGAGACCGACCTGCGGCGCGCGCTCGAACGGCGCGAGTTCGCGGTTTACTACCAGCCCATCGTCTCGCTGGCGACGGGCGCGGTGCAGGGCTTCGAGGCGCTGCTGCGCTGGCGGCACCCGGCGCACGGCTTCGTCCCGCCGGCCGAGTTCATCCCGGTCGCGGAGGAGACCGGCCTCATCCTCCCCGCCGGCCGCTGGGCGCTCGAAGAGGCGTGCCGCCAGATGCGCGAGTGGCAGGGGCAGTTCCCGCAGGCGGCCGAGATGTACGTCAGCGTCAACCTCTCGGGGCGGCAGTTGGCCGACCCCGGGCTGATCGAGCAGGTCGGGGCGGCGCTCCGCAGGACGGGGCTCGGGGCGCGGAGCTTGAAGCTGGAGGTTACGGAGTCGGTCGTGATGGGCGACATCGAGAAGACCATCGAGATGCTGCGGCAACTGCGCGCGCTCGGCGTCGAGTCGAGCATCGACGACTTCGGCACCGGCTACTCTTCTTTAAGCTACCTGCACCGCTTCCCGTCGACGACGCTCAAGATCGACCGCTCCTTCGTCGGCCGGATGGGCGTGGGCGAAGAGAACACGGAGATCGTCCGCACCATCCTCCTGCTCGCGCGCAACCTGCGGATGCAGGTCGTCGCCGAGGGCGTCGAGACCGAGGGGCAGTTGGCGCAGCTCCAGTCGCTCGCGTGCGACTACGGGCAGGGCTACCTCTTCTCGCGTGCCGTCAACCCGGCGGCCGTCGGCCGGATGCTGTCCGAGTCCTCGCCCCGCTCGCTGCAAGCCGCCAACTCGGAAGGGCTCGCCGGCCTGCGCGTGCTGGTCGCGTAAGGCGCGCGTCCCGCCGGGGCGGACGCCTTCTAAAACCGGAAGAGGCGTGAGGCCCGGCGGCCTCACGCCTCTTTCAGTTTCAGGTGTTTTCAGCAGACGCGGCGGGAGAGAGGCTTTTGTCCCCATCCCCCGCCGCGCCCGTCCGCGGGTCAGGCGGTCTGCTCGGAAGCGTTTGACGTGACGGCGGCGGCGCTCACCGCGCCCGTGTTGGCGGGCGTCGCCTGCGCGGGCCTGGTCTGCGCGGGCTTAGCCGCGGGCTGTTTGGGGCGCGGCGGGGCGGACGCCTCGCGCGACTCTTCGGCCTTCGCCACGCGTGCGGGCTCGGGCTTGTCCTGCCGCATGCGGCAGGAGCCCTCGAAGACAGCGCCGTCCTCGATGACGAGC
>DASVSK010000265.1:0-1569 GCA_036388135.1 Pyrinomonadaceae bacterium
GAGATTCGCGCGCAGATAGAGCGGGCGCGCGCCTTCGGCATCCGCCCCACGCACCTCGACTCGCACATGCGCGCGCTCTACACGACGCGCCCGCTCTTCGAGATGTTCCTGCGCGTGGCGCGCGACAACGGGCTGCCGGCGCTCGTCTCGCGCGAGTGGTTCGCCGAAGCGCCCTTCCTCCCCGCCGCGCTCGGCCCCGACGGCGTCGTCGTCGACCGGCTCGTCGACGTCAACCCGTCGGTCGCGCCCGGGCGCTGGGCCGCCTTCTACACCGACCTGATAAAGAACCTGCGGCCGGGCGTCACGCAGCTCATCGTCCACCTCGCCTACGACGACGAGGAGATGCGCGCCGTGACGCTCGGCCACGAGGACTGGGGCGCGGCGTGGCGGCAGCGCGACTTCGACTTCGTCACGTCGGACGCCTTCCGGCGGCTGCTCAAAGAGCACGACGTCAGGCTGGTCACGTGGCGCGAGATAGGCAGGCTGGTCGCGAAGCCCTGACGGGCAGGAGTCCGCGCGCGGCTCGAATTTTCAGATGGCCGAAGAGAAGAAGAAGAAGCGTTTGACGCTCTCGCAGGCGTGGCGCGACGCGAGGGAGCTGGTCTGGGCCCACCGCTCGCGGCTCGCGCTCGGGATGGCGCTGATGCTCGTCAACCGGATGGTCGGGCTGGTGCTCCCGGCCAGCTCGAAGTACCTCGTCGACGAGGTCATCATCAAACGCCGCGCCGACATGCTCGTCACGCTCGCGCTCGTCGCGGGCGGCGCGACCGTCGTGCAGGCCGTCACGTCCTTCACGCTCTCGCAGGTCCTGGGCGTCGCCGCGCAGCGCGCCATCACCGAGATGCGCAAGAGCGTGCAGGCGCACGTCGCGCGCCTCCCCGTCCGCTTCTTCGACTCGACGCAGACCGGCGTCCTCATCTCGCGCGTGATGACGGACGCCGAAGGGATAAGGAACCTCGTCGGGACGGGGCTCGTGCAGCTCGTCGGCGGGTTCCTGACGGCGCTCGTCGCACTCGGCGTGCTCTTCTACCTGAGCTGGCGGCTGACGTCCGTCACGCTCGTCGCGCTCGCGCTCTTCAGCGCTGCGATGTCGTTCGCCTTCGCGCGGCTGCGGCCGCTCTTCCGCGAGCGCGGGCAGATTCACGCCGAGGTGACGGGGCGGCTGGGCGAGACGCTGGGCGGCATCCGCGTGGTGAAGGCTTACTCGGCCGAGCGGCGCGAGACGCTGGCCTTCGCGCGCGGCGCGCACCGCCTCTTCCGCAACGTCGCGCGCTCGATGACGGGCGTCTCCGGCGTGACCGCCTTCTCGACCGTCATCATCGGCGTCATCGGCGTCATCCTCACCCTGGTCGGCGGACGCGCCGTGCTGGCGGGCGAGATGACGCTCGGCGACTTCTTCATGTACATCTTCTTCACGGCGCTCGTCGCCGCCCCGCTCGCCGACCACCGTGTCGTACCCCCCGGCGAAGCCCGCGACGAACTCACCGCAGTGCGCGACGCGCGCGGCCGCCTCCACCTGTTCGCGCGTCGCGCCCGGGCTGGCGAAGGCGATGTTGTCGGCGATGGGGC
>DASVSK010000266.1:0-1859 GCA_036388135.1 Pyrinomonadaceae bacterium
CACACCCTGACGCCGCAGGTAATGAGCCAACCGGTTGGCTCGGGCGTTGAGCTCCGAGTAGGTCAGAGTCTCGCCCCCGAAGGTGAGGGCGATGGAGACGGGAGTGCGCGAGACTTGCCGCTCGAAGAGGCCGTGGACGGACTCCCCGGCCGGGTAGTCGCGCGCCGTGTCGTTGCACCCGAGGACGAGGCGTCGACGCTCTTCTTCCGTGAGCAGCGGAAGCTCCGAGAGCCGCGCGTCGGGGTTGGCGACGACCCCCCGGAGCAGGGTCTGGAAGTGCGCGTTCATGCGCTCGACGGTCGCCGCGTCGAAGAGGTCGGTTTTGTAGTTGAAGACGACCGTCAGCTTCTCTTCGCCCTCGACGGCCGTGAGCGTGAGGTCGAACTTCGCGGAGCCGCCGTCGCCTTCGAGCGCCTGCAAACTAAGGCCGGGCAGCGTCAGCCCTTCGCCGCGCCCCATGGTCTGCAACCCGAACATCACTTGGAAGAGCGGCGTGTGGTTGAGGCTCCTTTCGGGCTGTAGCTCCTCGACCAGCTTCTCGAACGGCACGTCCTGGTGCGCGTAAGCGCCGAGGCACGTCTCGCGCACCCTCTTCATCAGTTGGCGGAAGCCCTCGCGCGGCGTGAGGGAGGAGCGCAGCGCCAGCGTGTTGACGAAGAGGCCGATCAGCCCCTCCGTCTCGGCGCGGTTGCGCCCCGCGATGGGCATGCCGACGCAGACGTCCGACTGCCCCGAGTAGCGCGAGAGCAGCGTCTGGAAGGCCGCGAGCAGCGTCATGAAGAGCGTCGCGCCCTCGCGCCGGCTGAGACGGCGCAGGCCGTCCAGAAGCTCGGGCGGAATTTCCGCGGCGACGTACGCGCCGCGGTGCGTCAACGTGGCGGGGCGCGGGTGATCCGCCGGCAGCTCCAACACCGGCACACCCTCCAACTGCCCGCGCCAGTAAGAGAGCTGCCTTTCGAGCACCTCGCCCTGTAGCCACCCGCGCTGCCACGCCGCGTAGTCCGCGTACTGCACGGGCAGCTCCGGGAGCGGCGACTCCTCGCCACGCGCGTAAGCTTCGTAGAGCGCCGCGACCTCGCGCGTGAGCACGCCGACCGACCAGCCGTCGCCGGCGATGTGGTGCATGGTGAGCAGGAGGACGTGCTCCTCGGCGCTCAGGCGCAGCAGGCGCGCCCTGAGCGGCGTGTCCCTGTTGAGGTCGAAGGGGCGGCGCGCCTCCGCGCGCGTCAGCCGGCGCGCCTCCGCCTCGCGCGCGCCTTCGTCGGCCCCGCCCAGGTCGATCAGGGGCAGCGACGCGGGGGTGGCCTGCTCGACGTGCGGCACGGCGCGGCCGTCCGTCGTCAGGAAGCGCGTGCGCAGCACCTCGTGGCGGCGCACGACTTCGCCGACCGTTCTTTCCAGCGCCGGCGCGTCGAGCCGCCCCGTCAGGCGCAGCGCGAAAGGCATGTTGTAGGCGCTGCCGCCCGGCTCCAACTGGTCCAGGAACCAGAGACGCTGCTGCGCGAACGAGAGCGGCAACTCCCGGTCGTGCGGGACGCGCACGATGGGCGGGGCCTGCGCGCCCTGCCCGCCGCGCAAGGCCACCTCGATCTCGGTCGCCTCGCCCTCGACGTTCGGCGTCTCGAACAGCGTGCGCAGCGGCAGCTCGACGCCGAAGGCCGCGCGCACCCTTGAGACGAGCTGCGTCGCCAGCAGCGAGTGGCCGCCCAGCTCGAAGAAGTCGTCGTGGATGCCGACGCGCTCAAGCCCCAGGACCTCGCCCCACATCTCGCACAACATCTCCTCGACGGGCGTGCGCGGCGCGACGTACTCGCGCCCCGGCTCGCGGCGCGCGGCCTCCGGCTCGGGCAGAGCCTTGC
>DASVSK010000267.1:0-12655 GCA_036388135.1 Pyrinomonadaceae bacterium
CTGCTCCGCCCCTTCTACGTCTTCTCGGTGCAGCCGACGATGACGCAGATCACCGGCAACCACACGATGCGGTACGGCTACGACTACCGCGTGCTGCGCGAGAACTTCAGCTCGAACGGCTACCAGGGCGGCCGCTTCTTCTTCGACGGCACGTACACGACCGTCGACCTGACGACGACGACCAACAGCACCAACCAGACGAACACCAACCGCAACCGTAACGTCTACGGCCGCGACCTGGCGGCGTTCCTGCTCGGCATCCCGACGGCGCAGGCCACGCAGAGCGTCATCGACACGACCGGCATCAACTACTCCGCGCAGTCGCAGTACCACGGCTTCTTCTTCCAGGACGACTGGCGCGTCACGCCGAAGCTGACGCTGAACCTCGGCCTGCGCTACGAGCTGGAGCTGGGGCTGACCGAGCGCTACAACCGCTTCATCCGCGGCTTCGACTTAGAGTCGTCGAGCCCGATTGAGACGGCGGCGCGCGCCGCCTACACGACGGCCTACAACGCCAACCCGTCGAACTTCATCGTCGCGCCCGACGCGTTCCGCGTGCTCGGCGGCCCGCAGTACGCCGGCGAGAACAACCGCGCCCTCTGGAACGCGGACAAGACCAACCTGCTGCCGCGCTTCGGGCTGGCCTACCAGCTCAACGAGAGGACGGTCCTCCGCGGCGGCTTCGGCATGTTCTCCTCGCCGTTCCGCATCAACCCCGACGACCTCCGGCAGGTGGGCTTCAACGCGCAGACCCCGTTTATCCCGACCAACGACCAGGGCCGCACGTTCGTCTCCACGCTCAACAACCCGTTCCCCTCGGGCTTCCAGTCCGCCTTCGGCTCGACGCGCGGCCTGCTGACCAGCGTCGGCGGCGACCTCGGCGCGTCCGACGCGGGTCTCGTCCCCGCCGACCGCCGGAACGCCAAGTTCTCGCGCGTCATCGTCGGCCTCCAGCGCGAGCTGCCCGGCCAGTTCGTCGTCGAGGCCAACTTCGTCTCGTCGTGGGGCCGCGACCTGGCGGTCAACCGCAACCTGAACTTCGTCCCGCGCGAGTTCCTCGCGGATTTGAACGGGGTGACCGACTTCGCCACGGCGCAGTCGCTCGACGCGGCGGCCAACACGCGCCTGTCGGCGACGGTCGCCAACCCGTTCCGCAACCTGCTGCCCAATTCGGGGAGCCCCTTCAACACGGCGACGACCATCTCGCGCGCGCAGTCGGCGCTGCGGTTCCCGCAGTTCGCAAACGTCTACGTGCAGGAGTACAACGGCACGAACCGCTACAACTCGCTCCAGCTCCAGGCCAACAAGCGCTTCTCGACCGACCTCAGCCTGAACGTGACCTACACGTACTCGAAGCTGCGCGAGCGCCTGAGCTACCTGAACCCGTCCGACGCCGAGCTGGAAGACCGCGTCGGCACGGACGACCGCCCGAACCGCTTCACGCTGGCGACCGTCTACCGGCTGCCCTTCGGCCGCGGCCGCGCGTTCGGCAAGGAGATGAACAAGGTGCTCGACGCCTTCATCGGCGGGTGGCAGTTCAACGGCACCTACGAGTGGCAGCAGGGTCAGCCCATCCTGCTCTCGCAGGCGTTCTTCTACGCGGGCGACATCAACGCGGTTGAGAGCCGCGCGGGGCAGGGCACCGGCGACGGACGCAAGTACGGCATCGACCTGCCCGTCTTCGTCACGCCCGACGGCGCGCCGTTCACGACCACGAACAACACCATCCTCCGGCTCAACTCGACGAGCCTGCGCACCATCCCGACGACGATGGACAACCTGCGCCACATGCCTTTCCAGAGCGTCCAACTGTCGCTCACGAAGAACTTCCGCATGGGCGAGGGTCGCAACCTGCAAATCCGCGGCGAGGCGCTGAACGCCCTTAACCGCCCCTACTTCATCGACCTGAGCGCGGACCCGACCAACGCGAGCTTCGGCCTCTACAGCACGCAGAGGAACACGCCGCGCGACATCCAGATCGGCGCGAAGTTCACCTTCTAAGCGCCTTTGACAGCGGGCGGCCAACCTCCCCACGGCCGCCCACCCGCTCGAACGACGTGAGCCGCCCCCAAGCCGCAGGGCACGGGGCGGCTCACGCTCAATCGGGGCACGCACGGGGGCCGCCGGTTCGCCGTCGGCGTTCGCTTCGGTTCACAGTCTACGAGTCAGAGGGTCGAATAACTTGTCAGCAGCACGGCTCATCCGCACCGCCATTCTCTTCGCCGCCTTCGCGTCCGTCGCCGCGGCGCAGACGCCCCCGGCGGCGACGCCGGCGCAGACTCCGGAGAAGACTTCCCCCGTCATCAACTGGCGCGACGCGCTCAAGCAGAAGCCTGACTGGTACGCGGGCGAGGAGGCCGCGCGCGTCGCGGACAACCTGCTCCTGTACCAGCGCGACACCGGCGGCTGGCCCAAGAACATTGACATGGCCGCGCCGCTCTCCGAGAAGGCGAGGGCCGAGTTGGCGCGTCAGAAGGGCGATAAGAACGACTCGACCATCGACAACGGCGCGACCTTCACCCAGCTCGAATTCCTCGCGCGCGTCCACACGGCGGGCCGACAGGAGCGCCACCGCGAAGCCTTCCTCAAGGGTCTCGACTACCTGCTCGCCGCGCAGTACGAGAACGGCGGCTGGCCGCAATACTTCCCGCTCCGCAAGGGCTACTACACGCACATCACTTACAACGACAACGCGATGGCCGGCGTCCTCGAACTGCTCCGCGGCGTCGCTTTGAAGCGACCCGCCTACGCCTTCGTCGACGAGGCGCGGCGCGCGAAGTCCGCGCTGGCCGTCGAGCGCGGCGTCGAGTGCATACTCAAGACGCAGGTCGTCGTCAAAGGCAGGAAGACCGTCTGGGGCGCGCAGCACGACGCGGCCACGCTCGCGCCCGCGCCCGCGCGCAAGTTCGAGCCCGTCTCGCTCGCCTCGCGCGAGAGCGTCGGCGTCACGCGCTTTTTGATGGGCGTCGAGCGGCCGGACGCGCGCGTCGTCGAGGCGGTCGAGTCGGCGGTCGCGTGGTTCCGCGCCTCGCAGGTGAGCGGCGTCCGCTGGGTCGAGCGGCGCGACCCGGCGCAGCCGGGCGGCTTCGAGCGCACGGCCGTCGCCGACAAGGACGCGCCGCCCATCTGGGCGCGCTTCTACGAGATAGGCACCGACCGCCCCGTCTTCGAGGGGCGCGACGGCGTCGTCCGCTACAGCGTGATGGAGATCGAGGCCGAGCGCCGCAACGGCTACGGCTGGTACACGGAGGAGCCGCTCAAGCTCCTCAACCGGGAGTACCCGGCGTGGCAGAAGCGTCTCAAGAGTCAGTCAAACGAGCAGGCGAGATAAGAGCATGTCCGACCGACGCGATTTCGTTAAAAAGGTTCTGGCCGGCGGGGCCGGCGCAGTCTTCCTGAACAACCTCTCGGGCGTCGAAGCGTTCGCGCTCGCCCCGGCTCAAGCGGGCGGGCCGTCGACGGCCGCAGCCGCGGGCGACCCCTGGGCGCGCGTCCCCGAGATTCTGAAGCGCATCAAGCCGCCGGTCTTCCCGCGGCGCGACTTCGCCGTCACGAAATACGGCGCGGTCGGGGACGGCAAGACCGACTGCACCGACGCCTTCCGCAAGGCCATCGCCGCCTGCAACAAGGCCCGCGGCGGTCGCGTGGTCGTCCCCGCGGGCGTCTTCCTGACGGGGCCGATTCACCTCCTCAGCAACGTCAACCTCCACGTCACCGAGGGCGCGACCGTCAAGTTCAGCCAGGACCCGAAGGCGTATCTCCCGCTCGTCTTCACGCGCTGGGAGGGCATGGAGTTGATGAACTACTCGCCCCTCATCTACGCCTTCGAGCAGAAAAATATCGCCGTCACCGGCGCGGGCACGCTCGACGGCAACAGCGACCAGGACCACTGGTGGCCGTGGAAGGGGCAGGAGCGGCACGGCTGGAAGAAGGGGACGCCGAACCAGGCGAAGGCGCGGAGGCAGCTCGAAGAGTTGACCGAGCGCGGCGCGCCCGTCGCGGAGCGCGTCTTCGGCGAGGGCCACTACCTGCGCCCGCAGTTCGTCCAGCCCTACCGCTGCCAGAACGTGCTCATCGAGGGCGTCCGCGTCATCAACTCGCCGATGTGGGAGCTGAACCCCGTGCTCTGCACCAACGTCACCGTCCGCAGGGTGCGCATCCAGAGCCACGGCCCGAACAACGACGGCTGCGACCCGGAGTCGTGCCGCGACGTGCTCATCGAAGACTGCCTCTTCGACACGGGCGACGACTGCATCGCGGTCAAGTCCGGCCGCAACGCCGACGGCCGCCGCCTGAACGTCCCCTCGGAGAACATCGTCATCCGCGGCTGCCAGATGAAGGACGGCCACGGCGGCGTCACCATCGGCAGCGAAATTTCCGGCGGCGTGCGCTACCTCTTCGCCGAGAACTGCACGATGGACAGCCCCAACCTCGACCACGCGCTGCGCTTCAAGAACAACGCCGTGCGCGGCGGGCTGCTCGAAAACATCTTCTTCCGCAACATCACGGTCGGGCAGGTGGCGCACGCCGTCCTCACCGTCGACTTCAACTACGAGGAGGGCGCGAAGGGCAAGTTTACACCCGTCGTCCGCAACCTCGTCGTCGACGGCCTGAAGAGCGGCAAGAGTAAACACGCGCTCGACGTGCAGGGCTTCTCGGACGCGCCCGTCTACGACCTGCGCCTGAAGGACTGCACCTTCGAGAACGTCGCGCAGGCGAGCGTCGTCAGGAACGTCTCGGGGATGACGCTTGAGAACGTGCGCGTCAACGGCAAGCTGGTCGACCGCGACGCCCTGGCAGGGGCGGGCAGGCTCAAGATAGTGCTCGTCGGCGACTCGACCGTGGGCGAGTCCGACGGCTGGGGGCCCGGCTTCAAGCGCTCCCTCTCGTCCGAGGTCGAAGTCGTCAACATGGCGAAGAACGGCCGCAGCTCTAAGTCCTACGCCGCCGAGGGGTGGTGGAAGAAGGCGCTCGAAGAGAAGGGCGACTACGTCATCATTCAGTTCGGCCACAACGACATGCCCGGCAAGGGCCCCGAGCGCGAGACGAACCCCGAGACGACCTACGCGTCGAACATCGCGCGCTACGTCGAAGAGGCGCGCGCCGCCGGCGCGAAGCCCGTCCTCGTCACGTCGCTCACGCGCCGCCGCTTCGGCAAGGACGACCGCGTCGACTCCGACCTCTTCCCCTACGCCAACGTCGTCAAGCGCGTCGCGGCCGAGAAGCGCGTGCCGCTGATCGACCTCCACGCGCTGAGCATCGCCCTCGTCGACCGCATGGGGCGCAAGGCGAGCGACGAGCTGGGCAAGACCAAGTCGGACGGCAAGGGCGGCCGGGAGATGGACTACACGCACCTCGGCGAGCGCGGCAGCGAGGTCTTCGGCAAGTTGGTCGCCGACGAGCTGCGCAGGATAGAGCCCGCGCTCTCCGCGCACGTCAAGTTATAACCGGGGCAGGATTTTTTTAAGCGACAATGTCTGAATCGAACGAACTGAACCGCAGGGATTTCGTCAGGACGGCCGGCACAGCCGCCGCGGCCTCGCTCGTGCTGGGCGGCCCGGCGCTCGCCTCCGTCCGGCCGCGTGCCCGCCGCCGCTACGCGATGGTCGGCACGGGGCACCGCGGCTCCGGCATGTGGGGCGCTGACCTCGTCAAGAAATACTCCGATGTGCTTGAGTTCGTCGGCCTCTCCGACGTCAACCCCAAGCGCATGGCCGCCGCCAAAGACTTAATGGGCGTCGAGTGCCCGACCTTCACCAGCTTCGACGAGATGTGCGACCGCACGCGCCCCGAGGTGTTGATGGTGACGACCGTCGACTCGACGCACGTCGACTACATCACGCGCGCGCTCGACCGGGGGCTCGACGTCATCACCGAGAAGCCGATGGTCACAGACTCCGCCCAGGTCAAAGCCGTCCTCGACGCCGAGCGGCGCAACCGTCGCAAGATAGTCGTCGCCTTCAACTACCGCTACGCGCCGAAGCACCAGAAGATTAAGGAGATCATCCAGTCGGGCGAGATCGGCCCCGTCACCTCGGTCGACTTCAGTTGGTACCTCGACACCGGCCACGGCGCGGACTACTTCCGCCGCTGGCACCGGCTGAAGTCGCGCGGCGGGAGCCTCTGGGTTCACAAGGCCACGCACCACTTCGACCTCGTCAACTGGTGGCTCGGCGCAGACCCCGTGGAGGTGATGGCCTTCGGCGAGCTGAACGTCTACGGCAAGGCGGGCCCCTTCCGCCACACGCACTGCCGCCCGTGCCCGCACAAGGCGAAGTGCCCCTTCTACTTCGACATCACGAAGAACGAGCGTCTGATGAAGCTCTACGCGCGGGCCGAGGACGTCGACGGCTACCACCGCGACGGCTGCGTCTTCCGCGAGGACGTCGACATCTACGACACGATGTCGGCCGTCGTGAAGTACTCGAACGGCGTCCAGATGAACTACTCGCTCAATGCCTCGATGCCCATCGAAGGCTACCGCCTCGCCTTCAACGGCGAGCGCGGCCGCCTCGAAGTCCGCGACTACGAGCGCCAGCCCTGGGAGGTCGAAGGGGACTCGGAGGCCTACCTCATCAAAAATTTCACCGGCAAGCGCGAGAAGATAGAGATGCCGCACATCCGTGGCGGCCACGCCGGGGGCGACGACCGCCTCCGCGACCTCATCTTCCGCGGCCGAGAGGTTCCCGAGTACATGCGCCTGCCCGACTCGCGCGCCGGGGCGATGTCCGTCCTGACCGGGGTCGCCGCCCGCACCAGCATCGAGCGCAAGCGCCCCGTCCGCGTCGCGGAACTGGTGCGGCTGTGAGGCGGCGGGGTTAAGATTTACGTTCCGTCACGTGTAGAGACGGCCCGCATGCGAGGGCCTTTTTTTAAGTCAAGGAGAACGCCATGAGTAACGGTTTGAAGCTTGAGAAATATTCTCTCGGGGTCGGCGACAGGTTCGCGCACCAGGCGAAGGCGCAGCTCCGCGCGTGCCAGCAGGCCGCCGAGCGCGGCGTCGAGGTGACGCCCGTCTGGAACAAGTCCTTCCGCGAGCACGGCATCGTCGGCTCGCGCCCCGCGAGCGTGCTCGCAGCCGCGCAGGCCGCGGTCGCCGAGCTTGGGTGGGCGGGCTCCTTCCACGTCGACGCCGACCACATCCGCCTCGACACGGTCGACGACTTCATCGAGACCAGCGACTTCTACACGCTCGACGTCGCCGAGTCCATCGGCGAGCCCGCCACGGACGAGGACGTAGCGGCCTTCGTCGAGCGCCACCCCGAGCTGGTCGGCCGTCTTGAGATTCCCGGCATCCGTGAGCCCTTCGAGACCTCGCGCGAGGAGATAGAGCGCATCGCGCGCAAGTTCCTCCGCGCCGTGCAGGACGCCGGACGCATCTACCGCCACGTCGCCTCGGTCAAGGGAGAGGGGAACTTCATCGCCGAGGTCTCGATGGACGAGACCGACACGCCGCAGACGCCGCCCGAGCTGCTCGTCATCCTCGCCGCCATCGCCGACGAAGGGATTCCGGCGCAGACGGTCGCGCCGAAGTTCACGGGGCGCTTCAACAAGGGCGTCGACTATGTCGGCGACGTGGCGCAGTTCGAGAAGGAGTTCAACGAGGACATCGCCGTCATCGCCCACGCCGTCACGGCCTACGACCTGCCGCCGAACCTCAAGCTCAGCGTCCACTCGGGCAGCGACAAGTTCTCCATCTACGAGCCCATCCGCAGGGCGCTCGCGCGCACCGGCGCTGGCATCCACGTCAAGACCGCGGGCACCACCTGGCTCGAAGAGATCATCGGCCTGGCCGAGTCGGGCGGCGAGGGGCTCAAGCTCGCAAGGGAGATTTACGGCAAGGCGCTCGAAGACATCGACGCGCTGTGCGCGCCCTACGCGTCCGTCATCGACATCGACCGCTCACGGCTCCCGTCGAAGGAGGAGGTCGAGGGCTGGACGTCGGAGCAGTACGTCGGCGCGCTCCGCCACGACCAGCGGAACCCGCTCTACAACCCGAGCCTCCGCCAGCTCCTCCACGTCGGCTACAAGGTCGCGGCCAAGATGGGCGACCGCTACCTCGGCCTGCTCAGGGAGAACGAGGAGGTCGTCGGCCGCAACGTCACCGAGAACCTTTACGACCGGCACATCCAGCCGCTCTTCCTCGGCGCGGAGACGGCCGCCGGCATCGGCGCTGACTGATTGACGGGCGCGACTTAATGGAATTCGCCACCGCAGACACAGAGACACGGAGGTTTTAAGAATTTGAGAGTTCAAATTTGCAATCCTGTTTTTATCTCTGTGTCTCTGTGTCTCTGTGGCAAATCTTGTCCGGCGGGGGACTGAAGATGGATTTAGCCGGTTTGACGAAGGCGTACGACTTCACGGGCCGCACGGTGGTCGTCACGGGCGGGACGGGCGTGCTCGGGCAGGCGATGGTGCGCGCGCTCGTCGGCTGCGGCGCGAACGTCGCGCTCGTCGCGCGCAACCGCGCGAAGGCCGAGCCGCAGGTCGCCTCGCTCGAAGGCGGGGGCCGCGCCTCCGTCTTCGAGGCCGACGTGCTCGACGCCGCGGCGCTCCGCGCGGCGGCCGGGGAGGTCGTGCGCGAGTTCGGCCGCGTCGACTGCCTGCTCAACGGCGCGGGCGGCAACCACCCCGGCGCGACGACGAAGCCCGAGCTTTCGTTCTTCGACCTGCCGGAAGACGCCCTGCGCTTCGTCTTCGACCTGAACATGATGGGCACCATCATCCCGAGCCAGGTCTTCGGCCGCCTGATGGCGGAGCAGGGCGAGGGCGTCGTCCTCAACGTCTCGTCGATGAGCGCCGTCCGGCCGCTGACGCGCGTGCTCGGCTACTCGGCGGCGAAGGCCGGCGTCAACAGCTTCACGCAGTGGCTCGCCGTCCACCTCGCGCAGGAGTACAGCCCGCGCATACGCGTCAACGCCATCGCGCCGGGCTTCTTCCTGACCGAGCAGAACCGCTTCCTCCTGACCGACAAGGAGACGGGCGCGCTCACCGCCCGCGGGCAGAGCATCATCGCGCACACGCCGATGGGGCGATTCGGCGAGCCGGAAGATTTGCTGGGTACGCTGCTGTGGCTTCTGTCGCCCGCCTCCGCCTTCGTCACCGGCGTCGTTGTCCCCGTCGACGGCGGCTTCTCGGCCTTCGGCGGAGTTTAAGGAGGATTGATTCATCGACTCATTTGTTCATTGATTCATTGGAAGAGATGTTTTCAATGAATCAATGAACAAATGAGTCGATGAACAAATGAGTCAATGAATCAATCCCGACATCTCGGAGAATCGAAAGATGAGTAACGGTCTGAACATTCGTCAGGGGGGCGCGCTGGACTTCGTAAGCTTGGGCGCGCTCGTCCACCGCATCGACCCCGGCGTCATCCCCTTCCGCAAGGCCGCGGGCTGCGACATCCACGTCTCGGGCGGCGAGTTCAACTGCGCCGCCAACCTCGCCGACTGCTTCCGCCTCAACACCGGCGTCGTCTCCGCGATGGTCGACTACCCCATCGGCGACCTCGTCGCCGAGCGCGTCCGCGCGATGGGCGTCCGCGGCTTCTACAAGCGGTTCGAGCACGACGGCGTGCGCGGCCCCAACATCGCCGCCGTCTACAGCGACCGCGGCCACGGCGTCCGCGCGCCCGTCGTCTTCTACAACCGCTCGAACGAGGCCGCGGCGCAGCTCAAGCCGGGCGACTTCGACTGGGGCGAAATCTTCGCCGGCGGCGTGCGCTGGTTCCACTCGGGCGGCATCTTCGCGGCGCTCTCGGAGACGACCGCCGAGCTGATCGTCGAGGGCATGAAGGCCGCGAAGGCCGCGGGCGCGGTGACCTCCTTCGACCTCAACTTCCGCGAGAAGCTCTGGAAGATTTCGGGCGGCGAGGGGCGCGCGGTCGAAACCGTCGCGCGCATCGTCGAGAACGTCGACGTGCTCGTCGGCAACGAGGAGGACTTGCAGAAGGGGCTCGGCATCCCGGGGCAGGATGTGACGAAGGCGTCGAAGCTCGACCCCAGCGCCTTCTTCGGCATGATAGACCGCGTGGTGAAGAAGCACCCGCAGGTCAAGGTCGTCGCCACCACGCTCCGCGAGGTGCACACGACCAACCGCCACAGTTGGGGCGCGGTGGCGTGGGTCGACGGCGAGACGTACGTCTCGCCGACCGCCGAGCTTGACGTCATCGACCGCGTCGGCGGCGGCGACGGCTTCGCCTCCGGCTTCTTCTACGGCCTGCTCGCGGGCGAGTCGCCCGAGGAGTCGCTCAGGCTCGGCTGGGCGCACGGCGCGCTTCTGACGACCTTCCCCGGCGACACCACGATGGCGACCGTCGAACAGGTGCGCGCCTTCGCGAAGGGCGGTTCCGCGCGCATCCAGCGGTAGCCGGCACACTGTCAACGGGGCTTCAACGACGTCCGCACAGGGAGAAAATTTATGAGCACAAAGCCCGCGCCCTCGACCGTGGGGAGGGGAGCCCCCGACCTCGACCTTTCGCCCGCCGAGCTGCGCGCCATCGTCGAGCAGGCGCTCCTGACCGTCGGCCCCGGCGCGCGCGTGCTCGCCATCGTCCCCGACAAGACGCGCGACGACAACACCGATGTCCTCTTCCCCTTCGCCGCCGAAATCCTCGCCGCGCGCGGCGCGGAGCAGTTCGACGCGCTCGTCGCGCAGGGCACGCACATGCCCATGACCGAAGACGAGAAGCGCGCGAAGGTGGGACTGGGCGAAGGCGCGGCGCTCCCCCTGCTCGGCCAAATCTTCGACCACCAGTGGAACCGCCCCGAGGAGCTGGTCGACCTCGGCGAGCTGAGCGCGGAGCGCGTCAACGAGCTGACCGGCGGACTCATCAGCGAGTCCGTCAAGGTCAACCTCAACCGCCTGCTCGCGCCGGGCGTCTACGACACCGTGCTCATCTTCGGCGCGACCGTGCCGCACGAGGTCGCGGGCTTCGCGGGCGGCGCGAAGTACTTCTTCCCCGGCGTGGCGGGCCCCGACCTGACGCACGCCACCCACTGGCTCGGCGCACTCGCCTCCATCGAGCGAGTCATCGGCCGCGTCGAGACGCCCACGCGCCACATGATAGAGGCCGCCGCCGACCTCGTCCCCGCGCGCGTAATTTCGCTCAACACGGTCGTCACGCGCGGCGAGGACGAGCGCCTGCGCACGCACGCGCTCTTCTGCGGCGACGTCCGCGAAGCCTTCCGCCGCGCGGCCGAGGTCAGCCGTCAGGTTCACATCAGGTACACGGGTCGCAAGTACAGAAGGGTCGTCGCGCTCCTCGACGAGCACTACGACGAGCTGTGGGTCGGCGGCAAGGCGAGCTACAAGCTCGGCGGCATCATCGAGGAGGGCGGCGAACTCATCGTCTACGCGCCGCACCTGCGCGCCATCTCGGAGACGCACGGGCTCCTGATAGAGAAGTACGGCTACGCGCCCATCGACCGCGTCCGCGAGATGGTCGCACTCTCGACCGAGCTGCGCTCGAACCTCGCGGTCGCCGCCCACCTCGCGCACGTCTCGTACGCGGGCTCGCGCGACGAGAGCGGCAAGGTCGTCCCGCGCTACCGCATCACTCTGGCCTCCGCGCTCGACGAGGCCACCTGCCGCCGCGTCAACCTCGGCTTCATGGATCACCGCGAGTTCCGCCGCGAGGACTACGCCTCCGACCCCGACACGCTCGTCGTCGAGCGCGCCGGCCGCGACCTCTACCTCGTCGAGCCGCACTGAGGGAAGTAGACAGTAGACAGTAGACAGTAGACAGTAGCGCTCCGCGCCGCGGTCGTCGACACTGGAACCGCGACGCTTCGGCTCCGAAGGTTTTTCTACTGACTACTGTCTACTGACTACTGTCTACTATCTGCATGCGAGTCAGTCACGAAGAGCTTCATCAGACGCTGCGGCGCGCCCTGCTCAAAGTGGGCTTCGAGCAGGGGCGCGCGAACCTTTGCGCGTGGCTCTTCGCCGACACCGACCGCGACGGCGTCTACACGCACGGCCTGAACCGCTTCCCGCGCTTCCTGGAGATGATTGCCGGAGGCAAGGTCGACGTCCGCGCGCGCGCCGCCTGCGTCGAGAGTCGCGGGGGCTTCGAGCGTTGGGACGGTAACGGCGGGGCGGGGAACCTGAACGCGCACGACTCGACGGCGAGGGCGGTGGAGCTTTCGCGCCGTCACGGCATCGGCTGCGTCGCCTTGAGGAACACGAATCACTGGATGCGCGGGGGCAGTTACGGCTGGCAGGCGGCCGACGAGGGGGCGCTCGCCGTCTGCTGGACGAACACGATGCCGAACCTCCCGCCGTGGGGCGGGTCGCGCGCGCTGCTCGGCAACAACCCGCTCGTCATCGCCGCGCCGCGCCCCGCTGGTCACGTCGTGCTAGATATGGCGATGTCGCAGTTCTCTTACGGGGCGCTGGCCGCCTACCGCGTGCGCGGCGAGCAACTGCCCGTGGACGGCGGCTTCGACTCGGAGGGGCGTCTCACGCGCGACCCGCGCGCCGTCGAGGAGTCGGGGCGGCCGCTGCCCGCCGGCTACTGGAAGGGCTCCGGCCTCGCGCTCCTGCTCGACATGGCGGCGGCGCTCCTCTCGGGCGGACTCGCCACGCACCAGATTCCCGCCGACCCGCTGGAAGAGACGCGGCTCTCGCAGGTCTTCATCGCCTTCGACCT
>DASVSK010000268.1:0-12243 GCA_036388135.1 Pyrinomonadaceae bacterium
CGCGGGCTCGCCCCGCCCCGGCGAGACGATTTTCGGCATCGACGCGGCGTCCGACGGCCTGACGCGCGCGCCCTCGGGCGGGAGGCGTTCGAGCGCCGACGAGCGAACCGTGACGTACTCGCCGCCGCCCTTGCGCGGCAGCGTCAGGGGGCCGACGAAGGTCGCGCCCGCCTGTAGCACGAGCGTGTCGCCGGGGCGCGCCGCGTCGAGCGCGCGTTGCAGGTCGTCGCCGGCCTTGAGCGTTACCGTCCGCGGCGCTTGCGCCCCCGCGGGTTCGCCGCCGCCCGCGTCCGTGGCGGCGCGCCTGTGCGCGACCGCGTAGCCGATTAGTCCGGCCGCGAGGACGACGGCCAGCAGCGCGACGAGCGCGGGGCGCGTCCCGCCGGGCGCGAGACGGATTCCGCCGCGTGCGTGCCCCGTTACGTCTGTGCCTTGAACTTGCGCTCTCATCTTCTCGGCGGCCTCAGCCGTAGCTCAGCCTGTAGTAAACGAGTTTCGGGTATTCGAGCGCGACGGTGCGCCAGCCGGCCGGGCTCAGCCACCAGAAGGCGCGCGCGGGCGTCTGGCTGCCCGGCGGGACGGCCGCGAGCGTCACGCGCACGGGGCTTCCGCGGAAGACGCGCCCGAGCGTCCAGAGGGCGCGCCGCGAGTGGTAGCCCGAGGTGACGACCAGCAGCGAATTGACGCCGCGCGCCTCCGCGTACTCGCGCAAGGCCAAAGCCTCCTCGTAAGTGCTCGCGGTCTGCCGCGGCAGCGTCTCGACGCTCCCGGCAGGCACGCCCGCGGCCTCCAGCACGGCCGCCGCCCGCTCGACGAAGAAGAGGTTACGCTGCTGCGCCTGAGACCACCCGCCGCGCTGCCCGTCGTCCGTCAGAACTATCTTCGGCGCGACGCCCCCGGCGAAGAGCCGCGCCGCGTACCCGGCGCGCTCCTCGTACGTGGACGCGCCCCCGAGGACGGCGAGCGCCTCGGCGCGCGCGGGCTCCGTCTTCAGGACGAGCCAGTCGGCCGCCAGCCACGCGAGCGGCGGCCACGCCAGCAGCAGCAGCGCCGCGGCCTTAAGTGCCAGGCGGCGGGCCGCGCCCCTGCTCCTCGACGGCGGCGGTGTGTTGACAGTCATCGAGTACGCCCGCGCGCGGCGTCGGCCGCCGCGCGCGCCCCGCCCGAAAACGCGCCCCGGCGGCGACGCGCTCAGCCGAGCACGGCGTCGAGGTCGACGGCGACCGGGCTCAAGGTCTTGGCCGATTCGAGCATCCGCAGGCAGCCGACGGTCGCGCGCGCGCCGTCGCGCGCCGTGACCTCGGGCTCTCGGCCCGAGCGCACGCGCTCGACGAAGCTCTCCAACTGCGCCTCGTAGCCCTTCTCTCCCCACCAGCGCGAGCGCGTGCTGCGCGCCCCGGCGCTGATCGTCAGCCGCTTGAAGTCCTCGGTCGCGACGCCGAGGCCCTGCGCGAAGACCTCCACGCGCTCGCCGCCCGAGGTCTTGCTGCCCACGGTGCAGTAGGTCAGGTTGCCGATGGAGCCGTCGGCGAAGCGGAAGCTGGCGACGAGGTTGTTCTCGCCGATGGGCTCCTGCTTGTCGGTCGGCAGGCTGTAGGCGGACACCGTCTCGGGCTCGGACTCAAGCAGCCAGTACATCAGGTCGACGAAGTGGCACGCCTCGCCGAGTATCGCGCCGCCGATGGCCGGGTCGGCCATCCAGTAGGAGCCGGAGATGCCCGGCGAGTTGACGCGGCAGTTGATGACGGCCGGGCCCGTGCGCCGCTTCAGTTGTCGCTTCTGCTCAAGGTAGTAGGGCGCGAAGCGGCGGTTGAAGCCGACCGTCAGCCGCAGGCCCGTCTCGCGCTCGGCGCTGACGAGCGCGCGGCACTCGTCCGGGGTGAGAGCCATCGGCTTCTCGACGAAGACGTGCTTGCCGGCCTCCATCGCGGCGAGCGCCTGCGCGGCGTGGTGCTGGTTGCGGCTCGCGATGAGCACCGCGCCCACCTCCGGGTCGCGCAAGACCTCTTCGTAGTCGGACGCGCAGTAGTCCGCGCCGAAGCGGCGCGCGTAGGTCTTGCCGCGCGCGCCGCTCGCCGAGTAGACGGCGCGCAGGCGCGCCCCCGCGATCTTCTTCAGCGCCGGCATGTGCGCCCAGCGCGCGAGGTTGCCCGCGCCGACGAGCGCGAAGCCCAGGCTCCCCGACTTCGCCGATGACGCCGCCGCGGGCGCGGCCAGCTCGACCCTGCGCCGCGGCGCGAAGTCCGCGGCGGCCCCCGGCGCGTCGGCCGCCGGGTAGCGCAGCAGCACGGCGAGGCTGTTCGAGGCCGGGTCGAGGATGGTCTGGTAGGCGCGCGCCGCCTCTTCGAGCGCGAAGCGGTGCGTGACGAGCGGCGCGAGCCGCACCTGCCCCCCGGCCACGAGGCGCAGGAACTCCTCCATGTTGCGGTTCTCAGTCCAACGCACGTAGGAGACCGGATAGTCGCGCCCGCGCTTCTCGTAGTCCGGGTCGTAGCTGCCCGGCCCGTAGGCGCGCGACATGAAGAGCTGAATCTCCTTGAGGTACATCGCCTCCCACGGGAAGCTCATCTCCACCGCGCCGACGACGACGATGCGCCCGCGGTCGCGGCACAGCTCCAGAGCCTGCCTGCACGGCGCGGCCGACTTCGCCGCGGCCGCCACGATGACGCAGTCCGCGCCGCGCCCGTTCGTCAGCGCGCCGACGGCCTCCTGCGCCCCCGCGCCGCCGAGCGCGGCCGCGTCCGCGCCCGACTCGCGCGCGAGCGTCACGCGCTCCTGCTTGAGGTCGATGCCGACGGCGACGCCGCCCTGGAGCCTGACGAGCTGCGTCACGAGCTGCCCGACGAGCCCGAGGCCGATGACGGCGACCACGTCGCCCAGACTAATCTGCGCGATGCGGACGGCGTTCAAGGCGATGCTGCCGAGCGTTGAGAAGCAGGCGTGCTCGTCCGGCACCCCGTCGGGGACGCGCGCGACGAGGTTGCGGCCCGTCAGGATGGTCTCGCCGTGCCCCGTCCCCTCGCCGCCGTAGGCGACGCGGTCGCCGACTTCGAGGTCGGTGACGGTCGGGTGCTTCTCGGCGACCACGCCCGCCCCCGAGTAGCCGAGCACGGCGTACTCGCTGAACTTGGCGCGCACCTCCGAGACCGTGCGGACGGGGCCGTTCACCTTCATCACGTCGAGCACCTTGCGCACGTGCGAAGGGTTCTCGCTGACCTCCTTGAGCACGCCCTCCTGGTGGATGCTCGCCGTCTCCGTCCCGCTGCTGATGAGCGAGTAGAGCGGGCGCACCAGCACGTGGTGCGGCACGACGACGGGGTCGGGCACTTCCTCGACCACGATGTCCCTCAAGCCTTCACGCAAAACCTGTTTCATAAAATTGTTTCGACCCCTTACCCTTCCCCGTTTGATTCTGCCTTTAACGCCGGGCGCGCCTCACCAGCAGATGCCCTGGTAGTTGTCGCCGCTCGTCCGGCCGTCGAAGAGGCGGACGAGGTCGATGACGATCTGGTCGCCGCGCAGACGCCCCTCTATCTGGCGGAACTCGTCGGACTTGTTGCCGACGATGATGACGTCCGAGGCGTCGAGCACCTCGGCTATCTCGGCGCGCATGAGCTGCGAGATGTGCGGTATCTCGCGCTCGATGTACTCCTTATTCGCCCCGAACAGGCGGGCGAGCGAGACGTCTCGGTCGTAGACGGCGAGCTGTAGCCCCTTGCCGATGAGCGCCTCGATGAGCGTGACCATCGGCGACTCGCGCAGGTCGTCGGTGCCCGCCTTGAAGCTGAAGCCGAGCACGCCCACCTTCTTCCGCCCCGTCTTCAAAACCATCTCGACGGCGCGCTCGACCTGCCGCCGGTTGCTCGGCAGAATCGACGAGAGCAGCGGCAGCTCGACGTCCAGCTCCTTCGCCTTGTAGTTGATGGCGCGCAGGTCCTTGGGCAGGCACGACCCGCCGAAGGCGAAGCCGGGCTTGAGGTAGTAGGGCGAGAGGTTGAGCTTGCGGTCTTCGCAGAAGACGCGCATCACCTCGTGGCTGTCGATGCCGAGCCCCTTGCAGACGTTCCCGATCTCGTTGGCGAACGAGACCTTGAGCGCGTGGAAAGAGTTGCACGCGTACTTGACCATCTCGGCCGCCTTGACCGGCGTGACGTAGAGCGTCGCGTCTATCTTAGCGTAGAGCCTCTGGAGGAGCGCGGCCGTGTCCTCGTCGTCCGCGCCGACGAGCGTGAAGGGCGGCGCGTAGAAGTCCTTGAGCGAGGTGCCTTCGCGCAGGAACTCCGGGTTGATGCAGACGCCGAAGTCGCGCCCCGCCTTCTTGCCCGAGTAGACTTCGAGCGCGGGGACGACCGTCCCCTCGATTGTTCCCGGCAGCATCGTGCTGCGGATGACGACGGTGTGCCGCTCGCGCTTGGCCTCCATCGCCGCGCCTATCTCCTGGCAGACGCGCTTGACGTAGGCGAGGTCGAGCGACCCGTTCTCGCGGCTCGGCGTGCCGACGCAGACCAGCGAGACCTCGGTGGCGGCGACCGCCTCGGCCGAGTCGGTCGTCGCGCGCAGACGCCCGTCGGCGACCGTCTCCGCGATCAACTCGCCGATGCCGGCCTCGACGATGGGGCTGCGCCCCGAGTTGATGATCTCCACCTTGGTCGGGTTGACGTCGACGCCCACGACCTCGTGCCCCTCCCTGGCGAAGCACGCCGCCGAGACGCACCCGACGTAACCCAGACCGAACACGCTTAATCTCATTCTCCCCTCCCTCTAGCACGCCCGCGGCCTCGGCCGTCGGCCGTCAGTTTCGCGGCCGCCCGTTGTTCGGCGGGCCGCCCTCGCCCGCCGCCGCGACGGCGCGCCCGCACAGGTCGGCGAAGACGCCCGCCACCTTGTCCCAGCCGAAACGCTCGCGCACCGTCGCGGCCGACCGCCCGCCGAGCCCGCGCGCGAACGCCTCGTCGGTGAGCACGCGCACCACCGCGTCGGCGAAGGCGCGCGGCGTGTCCGCGAGCAGCAGGTCCTCGCCGTCGCGCAGCGGCAGCCCCTCGGCCCCCACGGTCGTCGAGACGACCGGCCGCTCCATCGCCATCGCCTCGTAAATCTTCAGGCGCGTGCCGCCGCCCACGCGGATGGGCACGACGTACCCGGCGGCGCGCTCCATGTACGGCCGCACGTCCTCGACCCTCCCCGTGACGACGACCGAAGGGTCGCGCTTCGCCAGCTCGACCAGGCTCGCGTAGGGCTTCCGCCCCACGACGGTCAGCTTCACGCCCGGCACGCGCTCGCGCACGAGCGGCAGAATCTCGCGCGTGAAGAACTGTATCGCGTCCTCGTTCGGCAGCCAGTCCATCGAGCCGGTGAAGACCAGGCTGTGCGGCTCCGCCTCGACGCCGCCCGCGGGGCGGAAGAACTCCGTGTCGACGCCCGTCGGCACGTCGGCCGCCGTCTCGACGCCGTAGTCGCGGCGGATGGTCTCGGCGTCGTCGCGCGAGACGGCCACGACCAGGTCGAAGCGGCGGCACGCGGCGCGCTCGTACCGAAAAGCCTTGCGCCACTGGCCGTAGAGGTAGGCCTTCTTGAGCGGGTTGGTCTGCACCTCGTGGTGCCGCCGCCAGATCATCGCCTCGACGTTGTGCTCGAAGAGCACCGTCGGCAGCGGGAGGCCGGCCGGCACGTTCACGGCCGGGTTGAGGAAGTCGCAGACGAGCACGTCGAAGTCGCCCGAGCCGGCGCGCGCCGCCACCTCGCGCCGCATCCCGGCCGACTCGTACTTCTTCATGAAGTAGGGGAGCGGCGAGACGAGGTTCGCGGCCAGCTCGGCGTAGAACCCGGCCGAAAACTTCTCGCGCGTGCGGTGCGGGACGCGCACGAGCTCGTGGCAGTACTCCTCGGCCCGCGCGGCGGCGTCCGCCGGGGCCGAGCCGTCGTCGAGCGTCAGGTAGGTCACGTGGTGCTCGCGCTTGAGCGCCTTGAGCATGTGGTAAGTGCGTATCTTCCCGCCCTTGTCGACGGGGTGCAGCAGCTCGGTCTTGAGCCAGAGGATGCGCAAACGTTCTCGCCTCTCCTTCTCTCTCTTCTCTACGCCTAAGCCCCGGCGGCGGCCAGCGCCTCGCCGCGGACGTCGAGCGCGCCGTCCGGCTCCTCGCCGTCGAAGAAGCGGCGCTGCCACATCTCGAAGTTGACGAGCGCCCACAGGCGCTCCGCGTGGTCTTCGCCCGCGAGGTGGCGCGCGACGAGGCCGCGCACGAACTCGGGCTCGAAGACGCCGCGCGCGGCGGCGCGCTCCGACAGGACGTACTCGTCGAGCACGCCCCGGTACTCGCCGCGGAACCACTTGCCGACGGGGACGGGGAAGCCCATCTTGCCGCGCGTCAGGATGGCCTCGGGCAGCACGCCCTTCATCGCGCGCCGCAGGACGTACTTCGTCTGCCGCGCGCCCCGCAGCTTCATCCGCCGCGGCAGACGCGACGTGTACTCGACGAGCCTGTGGTCGAGGAACGGCACGCGGCTCTCGATGGAGGCGGCCATGCTCATCTGATCCTGCTTCATCAGAAGCTCGTGCAGGTACGTCTTCGTGTCGGCGTAGAGCATCCGGTCGAGCAGGTTGTCGGCCTCGGCCGACTCGAAGTGGCGGCGCATGCCCGCGTAAGGGTCGACGGAGCCGCCCGCGCCGCCCGCGCGCTCGCGCGCCTCCGGGGTGAGCAGGCCGCGCTGCATCCCCGAGTTGAAGACGGCGAAGTTGTCGAAGTAGAGACTCTCGACGTCTGGCTCAAGGCACAGGAACGTGCGCGAGAGCTTGTGACGGAGGCGCGAGCCGGGCGCGAGCGCCGCGACGCGCCCGGCCACGGCGCGCCGCAGCGCGCCCGGCATCAGCCGGTGGTAGCCCGGCCCGAGCCGTAGCTGGAGGACGGTCTTGTAGTAGCGCTCGTAGCCGGCCAGCATCTCGTCGCTGCCCTCGCCGGTGAGGACGACCTTGACGTGGCGCGCGGCGAGTCGCGAGACGAAGTTGAGCGCGACGCTCGAAGGGTGCGCCAGCGGCTCGTCCTCGTGCCAGACGAGGCGGGGCAGCGCCTCGAAGAACTCCGAGGGGCTGACGACGACCTCGTGGTGGTCGGTCTTGAAAGCCTCCGCCACCACGCGCGCGTAGCTCAGCTCGTTGGCCTCGCGCTCGGCGAAGGCGACCGAGAAGGTCTTGATGGGCTCGTCGACCATCCCGCTCATCACCGCCGCGATGGCCGACGAGTCGATGCCGCCCGAGAGGAACATCCCGAGCGGGACGTCCGCCATCAGCCGCAGCCGGACGGAGGCGCGGAACAGCTCCGACCACTCGGCGACGTAGTCCTCGTCCGACTTGCCGCGCCCCTCCGCCTCCGCCCCTTGCGCGTAGGTGACGTCCCAGTACTTTTCGATTTCGACGCGGCCGTCGCGCCACAGAAGCGTGTGGCCGGGCGGCAGGCGGCGGACGCCCTCGAAGAGCGTCGCGTCGCCCGAGGTGCCGTGGTTGGCGAGGTAGTCGGGCAGCGCCGCGTAGTCGAGCGAGGGGCGGACGGCGCGCGCCCCCAGAAGCGCCTTGATCTCGGAGGCGAAGAAGAGCGAGCCGTCGTCGGCGTGGACGTAGTAGAGCGGCTTGACGCCGAGGCGGTCGCGCGCGATGAAGAGCTCGCGGCGGGTCGAGTCCCAGATGGCGAAGGCGAACATGCCGCGCATGTCTTCGACGCAGGCGCGCCCCTTCTCCTCGTAGAGGTGGAGGATGGTCTCCGTGTCGCAGTGCGTGCGGTAGGTGTGGCCGCGCGCTTCGAGCCCCTCGCGGAAGTCGGCGTGGTTGTATATCTCGCCGTTGTAGACGACGTGGAGCGTGCCGTCCTCGTTCGGCATCGGCTGGTGCCCGGCCGCGAGGTCGACGATGGAGAGGCGGCGGTGGCCGAGCCCCGCCTCGCCGTCGATGAACAGCCCCGCGTCGTCCGGCCCGCGGTGGCTGAGGAGGTCGCGCATGCGTTCGAGCACGCCGCGCTCGACGCGCCGCCCGCGCCCCGCCAGGACTATCCCGTTAATCCCGCACATAAAGTTTCCCCGCCCGGCCCTCGCCTCAATCTTCCACCGAGGCCAGCGGCCTCAAACGCCCTTCGTCCTCGAACTCGCGCGCGGCGTCGCGCGCGGCATACCGCGAATATTCGCCCGCGCCGAGGCCGTACGCGAAAAGGTCTTCCCCTCCCGACGCCGCCCAGCGCCCGCCCTCGCGCCGCGCCGAGAGGTATTCGACCCGGCCGGAGCGCGCGTCGCGGTTGACGACGTCGACGCCGTTCAGACGCAGCCTGCGCCCGCCGACGACGACGAACTCTTCGAGCGCGCCCTCGCCTTCGGCGAAGCGGAGCCAAGCCCAGTCGAAGTCGGACGAGACGCGCGCGGCCCGCGCTTCGTCTTCGCCCGTCCGCACTTCGCCGCCGCGCCCCGAGCCGACCAGCAGCACGTCGCGCCGAGCGCCGCGCCGCAGCTCGAAGGCGCGACCCGCGCGCCCGCCGCATTCCGTCTTCAGCTCCGACAGCTCCGCGCCCCGCGCCGCGCCGGCCGCGAGCGGGAGCATGAAGGAGAACGAGTCGTAAGCGCCCGCGCCCTCCCACGCTCGCGTGACGACCGCCGCGGGCTCGCGCGCGCCGTAGCAGCGCGAGACCCAGCCCTCCCGCAAAACCCACTCGCCGTCGGCGCGCGGCGATAGTATCTCGACGCCGGGCTCGCCGACGCCGCCCGCGCTCACGGCGTAGGCGTCGCCGCGCGCCTCGATTGAGGGCCCGGCGTCCGGGGCGAAGTGAAAGTGCGCCTCGCAGCGGCGCGCGCCGACGGCCTGCGGCGACCGCACTCCGTCGACGGCGTCGGCCGCGAGCGCGCCCGGCGGGCGCACGCGGTCGAGGACGACCCAGTAGTCCCCCTTGAGGAAGAGTACGGCGCGCGTGTAGTCGGCCGGCGGGTCGAGCCGCGCGAAGCCGTCGTGCGAGCCCTCGAAGAAGTCGAAGCGCGCGCCGGCCTGCCAGCGCCTCGCCTCGCAGCGCGCGGCGCGCTCCCAAGAGAAGGGGCCGCGCGGGACGGAGGACGAATGGCCGTCGAGCGTCAGGGCGTTGTGCCCGGCGGTCGAGCGGAAGCGGTCGCGCTCCTCGCGCGAACCCGTGTAGGTGTAGGTGCCGGGGTCGACGAGCAGCGTCCGGCCGCGCGCCGAGAGCACGAAGGAGAGCGCGTCGGCGTGCGCGTGGCCGCTGCCTATCGCCTCCGCGCCGTGCGGGCCGCAGTCGAGCAGCATGTAGTTCGCGTCGTCGCCCCACCCGTCGCGCATGACGTAATAGCCGCCGTCGGGGAAGGCGCGCGACGTCTGCCCCGGCTCGCGCACGGGCAACGCGTCGAAACGTTCGAGCCCTTCGGCCCCCAGCAGCCACAGCGTCTCCTCGGCCGCGCGCCCGGCGGCGCGCTTGTAGTCGGCTCGCCCCAGCAGCGCCGCGCCGTTCGAGAGCGACGCGCGGAAGTCGTCCGCCCCGCGCTCGTCGAGCATGACGAGCCGGCCGCCGTCGTCGTCGCCGAGGAACGGCGTCGTGCCGTCGGGGCGCGTCAGGTGCGTCAGGTGGTCTAAGAGCGCCGAGAGCTTCCCCGGGAGCCGCGCGTCCCAAGCCTCGCCGTTCAGACGCGCGAGCAGCGCGAAGTGCAGGTAGAAGTCGGCCGTGTAGCGGTGATAGTAAGTCGCCTGCTCGAAGTAGACGCCGTCGGGGCGGACGTGCCGTCCGAGTTCCGACGTGAGTATGCGCCGGCCCGCCTCGCGCCAGCGCGCCGCCGCGCGAAACTCGGGCAGCAGCGTGCCGAGGTAGTAGAGCCCGAGCGCCTCGCCCGTCAGGTGCGTGTTCGGGCTGAAGTAGGTCGAGAGGTACGTCTCAAGGTGGCGCGCGTGGAGGTGCAGGAACTTCGAGAGACGCAGGAAGAGCGCGGGCGTCAGGTGTTCCGAGCGCCTGAAGAAGTGGAGCGCCCAGAGCCAGGAGATGGAGCGGAAGGCGACTTCGAGGCTGCTCGCCCAGTTGACGCCCGCCTTCGGCGGGTTCGCGTCCATCCACCCGGCGGCGTAGCGCGCGAAGCCCTCGGCGTAACGCTCGTCGCCCGTGCGCCAGTAGGCGCGGCCGAGCGTCTGGAAGAACTGGTGACGGTTCAGCTCCCAGACGAACTTCTTGTCGCCGGAGACCTCGGGGTCGAGGAAGTCGATGCGGCTCCAGTGCGCGAGCGGGGCGCGCACGCGCGCGAGCGGCTCAAGGTGCCAGTCGACCGGCGAGCCGAAGTCGAGCCCCGCGCGCCCCAGCAGGTCGAAGCGGCCTTCGAGCACGCGCCCGGCGCGCGAGACGACCGCGTCGGCCTCGTCCGCGAAGCGCGAGCGCAGGGCCTCGCGCGTCGCCGCCTCGTCGTCGAAGCCGGCGAAGAAGCGCGGCGTCCGGCGGCGTCGGAAGTGTTCGAGCCACCCTTCGGCGTCCTTCGCGGCAGACGCGGCCGGGTCGAGCAGGCGGAAGAAGGCGGCGTCATTCGGCAGGCGCGCGAGAGATGAGAGCCCGGCGCGCTCGGACGCGGCGGCGAGCGCCTGCGCGCCGCGCACACGCAGCTCGTCGGCGCTCCGCCCCTTCAGCTTCCCCAACTTTTTAAGCACGCCGCTCATCGTCTAATCGAGTACGCCGCCCGCCCTCCGACTTCCGTCCGGCTTCCGTCCGACTTCATTCAAAGTCACGCTTCGACATCAGGCACCGCTGCCGTGCCGCGCGGCTGCGTCCCCCGCGGCCAACGCCCCCTTCTCCTGCCCGGCCGACACTTCCTTCGCTCCCTTCCCTTCCTTCACAGTGCCGCTCGCCAGCTCTCGGTAGAGCCTGACCCACTCGTCGCGCACGGCCGGCCACTCGAACTTGCGGCTCTCCTCGCGCGCACGCCGCGTCAGGCGCGCGGCCAGGCCCTCCTCTTCGAGCAGGCGGAAGGCGGCGGCGGCCATCGCCTCGGGGTCGTCGCGCCCGACCATCAGGCACGTCTCCTCGTGCGTGACGATGTAGGGGATGCCGCCCGCGTCCGTCGTCACGACGGGGAGCCCCGACGCCATGCACTCCGTGATGGAGCTGGGCATGTTGTCGATGTTCGTCGCCGTCATGTAGACGTCCGCCGCGTCGTACATCTCCGGCATCCGCTCGAACGGGACGAAGCCGATGAACTCCGTGTTGGCGAGCCTCAGCTCCTCGAACGCGAGCCTCTCCAGCTCCGGCCGCAGGTAGCCGTCGGCCGCGACGGTGAGCCGCGCCTCCGGGTAGCGATCCTGTATGAGCCGGAAGGCGCGCAGCACGCAGGCCACGTTGTAGAGCGGCTCGTGCAGGCGGCTGACGACGAAGACCGGGCGCGGCGGGTTACGCTCGCGGAAGCGGAAGCGGTCGAGTTCGACGATGTTGTAGATGAAGCGCGCGCCGAGGCCGTGGCGCGCGAAGACGTCGACGAGGTAGCCCGAAGGCGTGACGATGACGTCCGCCCAGCGCATCGTCGGCGCGGCGGTGCGCGGCCAGTTCGGCAGGTGGTCTTCGGCCTCGCCGCTCCGGTAGTTGAGTATCGAGCGCCTGCCGAAAGCCCGCGCCGCCAGCAGGGCGGGCGCGGCCGAGAGCAGGTAAGCCCAGTAGGCGGCCGAGAAGACGTGTATCACGTCGTAGCGCGGCACGCGCGCCAGCAGCATCAGGACGTAGGCCACCGTCGTCGCCACGGTGCGGACGTACTTGACCCTTTGCAGCAGGCGGAGCGGCCCCGGCAGCCGTGGGTTGTGCGGCAGGAAGCCCACTTCGAGCGAGTCCTCGCCCCGCAGCCCCGTCATCAGCCGCACGGCCTGGCGCGCCTGCCCGCCGTAGATGTCGAGTGACGGCGCGACCACCAGCACGCGCAGGCGTCGCCGCGCGCCTTCGCCTTCACTTCCGTTCTTCTCTTCTTGCTCTCGCATTACCTTTGTCTTTGTTAGGTCGAGGCCGGCAGGATTTTCCGAGGCGTGTTGACGGGACGCGTTCCCCCGTCGCTTCCTGCCTTCCATCATAAACTATTCGTCGGGGCCGTGTGCAGCACTTTGTCCGGCGGCCGCGACCTCTGCCGCGAGGGGCGGGGCGGCCGCCCCCTCCCGCCGCCCGCCGAGCAGGCGCGCGTAGAGCCCTTCTACGCGCGCGAGCTGCGCCTCGCACGAGAACTTCTCCCTCACCCTCTGGAGCCCGCGCTCGCCCATCG
>DASVSK010000269.1:0-3764 GCA_036388135.1 Pyrinomonadaceae bacterium
TCGGGACGCTTCAGGGTATATCGGTCAAGGGCGACGGCCTCGACGCCGTGCGCCGCCGCCGCCGTCTCCGCCTCCCGCGACGTCATGCCGTTCTTTAGAAACCCCACTGTATAAAGGCCGGCCTGAATGTTGGAAATTTCAAGCAGGCCCGACAGGTGTCGGCTCCCCCCGTCGAGTAGCGCCGCCAGACGACCGGCGTACAGTTCCCGCATCCGCCGCAGGTGGCGTCCGAGGTGCCCGCCTTCGATAAAGTCGCACAGCACCGCCTGGTCCAAGCTGACGGAGCGAAAGTCGGTTTGAAGCCGGAACGCTAAGAAATAATCGACCAGCGACGGGGGTAACACCGCGTAGCCCAGGCGCAACGACGGGAACAGCAGCTTGCTGAACGACCCGACCAGGATGACGCTCGAACTTCGGTCGAGACTTTGCAAGGTGGGCACGGGCCGCCCTTCGAAACGGTACTCGCTGTCGTAATCGTCTTCGACGACGAAAGCGCCGACGCGCGAAGCACACTTCAGAACTTCCATCCGGCGTTCCAGCGACATCGTCATCCCCAGCGGGAACTGGTGGGCCGGCGTCAGATACATTCCCTTCGGGCGGGCGCACATCCTCACCCCGGCGGAGACGGACAGCCCCTGCTGGTCTACGGGCACCGGGACTACCTTCGCCCCGGCGTTAGAGAAAGCCATGGTGGCCCCGACGTACGCGGGGTCTTCCACCCACACGGGGTCGTCCCGTTTCAGGAGCAGGCGCGCCAGGAGGTCGAGCGCCTGCTGCACCCCGGAAACAATGACCACCTGGTCGGCGCTGCACCTCACGCCCCTTGACGAGCCTAAATAATGTGCGGCGGCCTCGCGCAGAGGTCGGTATCCGCGCCCTTCGTCTTCCGTCCGCAACCAGGACTTGAAGGTTCGGGCCCGCCGGGCGACTAATTGCCCCCAAAGTTTTGCGGGGAACTCGGCGAGGGCCGGGTCTCGCATTTGAAAAGGGCGGCGGCCTTCTGTCGCGACCCAGCCCTCGTATGCCTTCGGACGGACGTAGGCTGAAATCACCCGACGGACATAAGCCGGCGGCGTCTGAGGCTCCGCCCGCGCATGTGCGCCCGACGCCACGCGACGACTCACCCACGTACCCGACCCGACGCGGGAGGATAAGTACCCTTCAGCCAGCAGTCGTTCGAATACGGCAACGACCGTGCCCCGCGAAAGTGAATGCTGTCGCGCGAAGTCTCTCGACGCCGGCAGTCTGGTCCCGGGCCTCAGGCGGCCTTCCAGGATTGAGCGGCGCAACTCCGCGTACAGCCAATCCGTCAAGGTCTGCCGCGGCGGCCGGTTACTCAACGTGAGTTCGAGCGAGCTGACGGTCTTAGCCATGTCGGTGCGATTGGTCTAGCAAAATCAGTTATAAATGGCTCTACCAATTGTACCACCGCAAGTGTAAGCTCAACATCACGACGTTTGTTTGGAGCGGCCCGAGTTGTCGAACACAACGTGATCTTGAATCTCATCGCGGGTCGTTCTCCCGCAAGACTCGTAAACGGCTAACCGGCTCCGACTCGAAAGGGGATAGTGATGAAAGTCTTCGGCCTGTTTGCGGCTTTATCCGTGTTGGTGATCGGTTCTGTTAATCAGGCAGACGCGCAGGAGACCACCGTCCGCTGGCACGGCCACGCGGCCTTCTCCGTCACCACGCCGCGCGGCAAGGTTCTGTTAATCGACCCGTGGCTGAGCAACCCATCGAACCCCGATGCGAAGGACGGAAAAGACCCTCTGGCCTCCGTCCCGAAGGTCGACTACATTCTGATAACGCACGGCCACCGCGACCACGTGGGCGACGCCGTGGAGATTGCGAAGAAGACAGGCGCGGTGCTCGTCTCCAACCCTGAACTGGCGGGCAACCTCGTCAAGCTCGCCGGCTTCCCCGCGAAGCAGGCCGCGACGGACGCCGTCATGGGCATCGGCGGCGAGATTCAGATAGCAGACGGCGAAGTCACGGTCGCCATGACGCCCGCGGTTCATTCGAGCAGCGTCTTCAACCCTCAGGCCGGCCCGACAGACGCCGAGCGCGCGTACGGCGGCAACCCCGCGGGCTTCGTCCTCATAATCAAAGGCGGCCCGAACGTCTATCACTCGGGCGACACGGCCTACTTCAAAGACATGGAGACCATCGGCGAGGAGTACCGGGTGGACCTGGCCCTGCTCAACATCGGCGGCCACTTCGGGATGGAGCCGCGCATGGCCGCGAGGGCCGCTAAGTCCGTCCGCGCCGCGCTCGCGGTCCCGCAGCACTACGCCACCTTCCCCGGCATCGCCCACAACGCGAACGAGTTCGCCGCGGAGTTGAAGCGACTGAAGATACCTTTCCACGAGATGAAGCCCGGCGGAACCGTCACGTTCCGCGGCAGGCAGGTGACGCGAAAATAAAGAGGCGGCTCATTCGGGGAGGGGCGAAAAACTTTGCAAAAGATTTCAGGATTGTTCGCGTCGTTTTTCATTCTGGCGCTCGCGGCCTTCGCCCACGCCCAGGCCCGCCCGGCGTCATGGGAAAAGGCTGTGCCGTTACCCTTCGGCGAGACGTTCACAATCAATTCCAAAATTCTGAGTGAAACGCGGCGCATCAACGTCTACACGCCTCCCGGCTATAAGGAATCCGCCGAGACGCGGCTGCCCGTGCTTTACATGCCGGACGGAGGCATGGCCGAAGACTTCCTGCACGTGGCAGGTCTCGTGCAGGTGTCGGTCGGCAACGGGACGGTGCGGCCGTTCCTACTCGTAGGCATTGAAAATACTGAGCGTCGCCGCGACATGACCGGCCCCACGGAGAATGAGAACGATAGAAAGATCGCGCCGCGCGTGGGCGGCTCCGGGGCATTTAGAAGGTTCATCCGCGACGAGTTGATGCCGCAGGTGAAGGGGCGCTACCGCACGACTAATGAGACGGGGATTGTGGGCGAGTCACTGGCGGGGTTGTTCGTGGTCGAGACGTTTCTCCTCGAACCCGACCTGTTCGACACCTACATCGCCTTCGACCCCAGCCTGTGGTGGAACAATCAAAAACTGTTGGGCGATGCCGGCGAACTGTTGCGCGCCCGCCCGAAGACGGGGAAGACCCTCTACCTCGCAAGCAGCAGCGAGGACACGAAAGGCACGCGGCGCTTCGCCGACGTTCTCGGCAAGTATGCGCCCACCGGCCTGCGTTGGCATTACGAAAAGATGCCGGATGAGAAACATTCGACCATCTATCATCCCGCCGCGCTCAAAGCCTTCCGGGCCGTGTTCAAGCCGGCTGCGGACAAGTAGCGGTGCCGGGCGCATAACAGTCATTGGGCGCGAGGGGACACAGCGACATTCCTACGGAGGACGCGATGGCGACCCAGAGAGAGAAGGCCGAGCGTTTCAAGGCGCTGCACGAGCGCGAAGGGGCTTTCGTCATCCCCAACCCCTGGGACGTCGGGTCGGCGCGACTGCTGGCGGGCTTAGGCTTCGAGGCGCTGGCGACGACGAGCGCTGGCTTCGCCAACTCGCTGGGGCGGCTCGACGGGCAGGTAACGAGGGGCGAGGCGATTGAACACTGCCGCAGCCTCTCGGCGGCGACCGAGTTACCGGTTAGCGCCGACCTTGAGAACTGCTTCGCGGACGACCCGGCGGAGGTCGGAGAGACCATCCTGCTCGGCGCGCGTGCGGGACTCGTCGGCGGCTCCATCGAGGATTACGGCGGCGAACCGTCGAACCGTATTTACGATTTCGGCCTCGCGGTCGAGCGCG
>DASVSK010000270.1:0-1915 GCA_036388135.1 Pyrinomonadaceae bacterium
TGCGTGATGGCGAACTCCGCGCCGGCCTCGACCTTCCACTCGAAGCGTTTTATCTCTTCATCCAGATTTACCGCGCCGGGGTTGACGCCGACGCCGATGCAGAAGGAGGTCGGCGTGCCCGTCGGGTTCGCGCCGATGTCGAGCCCGTGGTTGAGCTTGTTGACCATGTTGGTCAACCCGATTGAGTCGATGTCGAAGACGGCGGTGGCGTCCGGGTACGGCCCCATCTTCGGCGGGTCGCCGGTGATGAGCAGGAGGTTGCGCAGGCCGAGCGCGGCCGCGCCCAGGAGGTCGGACATCATCCCGAGCAGGTTGCGGTCGCGGCAGCAGTAGTGCAGGACGGTTTCCAGCCCGATGTCGCGCTCGACGAGGACGGCCGTGGCCTGCGCGCTCATGCGCGTCTGCGCGCGCGGCCCGTCGGGGATGTTGACGGCGTTGACGCCCGCCTCCTTCAGCAGACGGATGCTCTCCAGCGTCTTCGTCGCGTCGCAGCCCTTGGGCGGGAGCACCTCGACGGTCGTCAGGAACTCGCCACGCGCGAGCCGCCGCCCCCAGTTCGAGCGCTCTTCGAGCGGCGTGGCCTCGACCTCGGCGGGGGCCACCGCCTCGACGCGCGCCGCGCCCGCGAGCTTGCCGGTGATGCCCGTGTGGCGCGGGGAGAGCGGGCGCACGGCGTCGGAGATGAGCTTGATGTGCGCGGGCGTCGTGCCGCAGCAGCCGCCGATGAACCGCACGCCCGACTGGATGAGCCGCTTGGCGTACTTAGCCATGTACTCGGGCGAGCACATGTAGAACTGGCGGCCCTGCACGTCGCGCGGCAGCCCCGCGTTGGGCTGCGCCGAGAGCTTCTTGGTCGTGGCGAGGCGCATCCGCTCGACGGCGGTCAGGACGGTCGCGGGACCGACGCCGCAGTTGAGGCCGATGACGTCCGCGCCCCACTCGTCCAGGCGCGCGGTGAAGACCTCGGGCGTGGTGCCGAAGGAGGTGTTGCCGTCGAGCATGATGGTCATCTGCGCGACGATGGGCAGGTCGCTCAGCTCGCGCACGGCGCGGATGGCTTGCCGCACCTCGGAGATGTCGGAGAAGGTTTCGAGCAGGAAGAGGTCGACGCCGCCTTCCAGCAGCGCCTCGGCCTGCTGCTTGAACAACTCCTTGGCCTCGTCGAAGGAGGTCGGCCCGTAGGGCTCGATGCGCAAGCCGAGCGGCCCGACCGCCCCGGCGACGTAGCAGCGGTCGCAGGCGGCCTCGCGCGCGAGCCGCGCCGCCGTCGCGTTGATCTCGCGCAGGCGGCCTTCGAGCCCGTACTGCGCGAGCTTGTGCGCGGTGGCGGTGAAGGTGTTCGTCTCGATGACCTCCGCGCCCGCCCGCACGTACTCCTCGTGGACGGCGCGCACAAGGTCGGGGTGTGTCAGGTTCAGCTCGTCGTAAGAGCGGTTGATGTAGACGCCCTTCGCGTACAACTGCGTCCCCATCGCCCCGTCGAAGACGGTCACGTGGTCGCTCGCTAAAAGTTCTCTGAAGTCGATCATAAAACAGTAGACAGTAGACAGTAGATAGTAGTCAGTAGTCAGACCTTCGCGGCCGTATTGTCAGTGAGACATCGGCGTCGCCCGAAGAGCGGAGCCTACTGTCTACTGACTGCTGGCTACTGTCTACTTCAAAAAAAAGTCCCGCGCCAAACAACGCGGGACTTCCTGGGTTAGAAGTTGGCGGCGACGGAAGCGCCGAGCTGTTTAGCTGTTTATTTTTCGTGGCCGCAAGTCGCCTTAACTCACCACGTCTTTTGTCAACGGCGCTTATACGCCCGCGGGCGCGCGTCTGTCAAGCACGCCGCCGCGAGCCTTTCAGCGGGTCTGGCAGCGCGGGCAGAAGTAGGTCGAGCGGCCGGCGCGCGAGACGCGGCTGACGGCCTCGC
>DASVSK010000271.1:0-4318 GCA_036388135.1 Pyrinomonadaceae bacterium
CGGCGACTCCGCTTGGGGGCCGGCCGAGGTCAGGGGGCTGCGCGGGGCGGCCGCGGCCTGCTCCAACTCCCTTAGAATCTCGTCGGCGACTTCCGCGACGCCGGCCTCGTCGAGCAGCGCGGACAGGGAGATCGAAACCCCCAGACGCTCTTCGACCGCGTGCTTAAGCTCGACGGCCGCGAGCGAGTCCATGCCGAGACTGACCAGCGGTTGCCGCGCGTCCAGACGCGTGCGCGGGAGTCGCAGGACGCGCGCCGCCTCGCCCTTGAGAAAGTCTTCGACCGACGCCCGACGCCCGACGGCGTCGAGGGCGATGAGGTCTTCGCGCCGCAGGACGGCTTCGCCCGCGGCCGCCACCGCGGCACCTTCCGCGGCCCCTTCCGCGGTCTCGGGCGGCCCCGGCGCGCGGCGCGTGACGGCGTCGAGGCTCCCCGCGAGGTAGCCTTCGCGGCAGGCGTGCCTTTGAATCTTGCCGCTGGAAGTCTTGGGGATTGAGCCGGCGCGTATCAGCACGACGTCGTGCACCGACAGCTCATGCTCCTGCGCGACTGCGCCGAAGATGTCCACGACGACGGCGTCCGCTTCGGCGCCTTCGAGTCGCCGGTCGACCTCCTGGACGACGACGACCCGCTCCTCGTCCCCGACCGTTACGGAGAACGCGGCCCCGCAACCCGGCCGCAGCGAAGGGTGGCGGCTCTCGACCGTGTACTCGATGTCCTGCGGGTAGAGGTTGCGGCCGCGGACAACGATCAAGTCCTTGAGGCGACCCGTGACGAACAGTTGCCCGTCGCGCAGGTAGCCGAGGTCGCCCGTGCGCAGGTAGGAGTCGCCGTCGCCCGGCGACTCGGCCTCGGCGGACAGCCGCGCGCCGAAAACGCGCGCGGTCTCTTCGGGCCGATTCCAGTACCCGCGGGCGACGCTCGCCCCCGCGACCCAAATCTCGCCGACGCGCCCCGGAGCACAGGGTCTCCGCGCCTCGGGGTCGACGACCAGGACTCGCTCCCCCGGACGCGGCCCGCCGCAACCGACCAGAGCTTTCCGGCCGCCCTCGTCCGAGTCGTGGGCTCGTCCCTCCTGTAGCGCCGCCGACGACACGGACTCTACGTGCGGCTCGGCCTCCACCTCGCCGCCGGTGACGAACAGCGTGGCCTCGGCCAGCCCGTAGCACGGGTAGAAGGCGCGCGCCCGGAACCCCTGCGGGCCGAAGGCTCGCGCGAAGCGTTCCAACGTCTCGGCCCGCACCGGCTCCGCGCCGTTGAACGCCACACGCCAGCTCGACAGGTCCAGCCCCTCGCGCTCGGCGGCCGGAATCTTTCGCACGCACAGGTCGTAGGCGAAGTTGGGGCCGCCGCTCGTCGTCGCGCGGTATTCGCTGATGACTTCGAGCCAGCGCCGTGGCCTCTGGAGGAAGGTGACGGGCGACATCAGGACGCAGCTCGCCCCGACGTAGAGCGGCTGGAGCACGCCCCCGATCAAGCCCATGTCGTGATAGAGCGGCAGCCAACTGACGATGACCGAGGACTCCGACTGATCGAAGGCGCGGCGGATCATCTCCTCGTTCGAGACGATGTTGCCGTGCGACACCATCACGCCCTTCGGCGAACCCGTAGAGCCGGAGGTGTACTGGAGAAAAGCGAGCGCCTCGGGCCCGACGCGGGGGTCGCGCCAGTTCCGCGCCTCGCCCTCGGGGACGAGGTCCGTGGTCAGGAGGCGCATCTCCTCGCCGCGTGAGGTCTGCGCCGCCCACGCCTGAATGGCCGGCGAGAGGGCCGAGGTCGTCAGAACCAGAGCCGGCTCGGCGTCCGCGGCGATGGACGAAAGTCGATGCAGGCCGCGCTTCTTGTGCGGGGGGTAAGCGGGGACGGCCACCGCGCCGGCGTAGAGGCAACCCAGGAAGGCCGTGACGAATTCGAGGCCGGGGGGGAAGAGCAGGAGCGCCCTCCTGCCCTGTCCGCCCGCCTTTTGCAGCTCCGCGCCGATGGCCCTGGCGCGGGCGTCGAGACCCGCGAACGTCAGGCGCGCATCAGCCCCGCCTTCCGACAGGAAGGTATACGCGACCCGGTCAGGACTCCCCTCGGCCCTGGCCCGTAGCAGCTCGACTACGGAGGCGAAACTGCCCTCCGGGCTGTCATAAGGACTGTCGGCGCGGCCACTCATAAATACTCCCTCTGTTCTGTAGGTCTACGTCGTCGATTACGCATGACCGTGCTACCGATCCCGACCCGAGTTCTTCGAGCACGGGCTGAAAACCCCCGACGCCTAAAAGCGCAGACGCTAAGGCCGGGGCGAAGCGCCACGAACTTCTCGCGAGCGCTACCCGGCACGGCCGCGGTGGCAACGTCTAACGCCGCGACGCGAGAGCTCAAGTGAACTCACGAGCGCCGGGCGCAGACACGCCGCCGCATCCTCAATCCTGAAAATTAGAGTGAGTAAAGCTTGTAACCCGGGGTCGCGTTAGGCGAAGTAAGAGGTACGCCAAACAGCATCCTGGATTACCGAACTGGGGCAAGTCCTTAACACCAACGGGGCAAACAGAGACGGGAACTTAGAACTTGGGCAGCTAACTTTTACGGGCGACCTCCGGCGCGTCGGGGGGCAAAGCTGTCATGCGCGTGGCCGACAGCAGGTTCCGAATTGGGCGGGAATTTGCTGACGCCGCCCGTACCGGCCACGGCGTCAAAAGATGTGGTTCCAGCATGAACTGACATTCGAGATAAGGGGGCGTGAAGGCGCACACCACCTTAATTGTTACACCACCGAGGCGAGTACCCGAACGAGTGCGACGTCTATGAGACGGTAAAAAGGGAAGAGCCGCCGTACGCACGCACCGCCCCGGAACATCTCCGCGTCTATACCCAAGTCAGGGCACCGCCGTCTGACAAGAGCTTACGTTTAATTTCTGTTGGAGTTTCTAAAGACCTTCATCCGAAGAGGAGCAAAATCTATGACAACAGGGTCGCACTTGTCAAGGTGCCGTGGCACGGAGTTGGGCTGCGCGTCGTCGAGTACGCCGTGCGTCGCGAGATTCGGGATGCGCGCCGTCTGCGTTTCATCCTCATTACGAAGGCGCGGGCGCATGTCTTTTGCGCCGCGCTTGAATTAGAATCGCGCTTGCCTTGCAAGCTCTCGTCAGGACGGTTCGCGTGCTACACAAAACTTTTCCTTCTCTCAGGACAGGCTCGCGCAGGAAGGCGTCGAAGTTAAGGCGCACGGTCGGCGCTCGGTTGATTGCGCCGCTGGTCGCGATGCTCGCGATGCTCGCGGCGACGGGTGCGGCCGCCGAAGACTGGCCCCAGTTTCGCGGGCCGAACGGGAGCGGCGTTTCCGTCTCGGACGGGCTGCCGGAAGTGTTCGGCCCCGAGAAGAATGTGGTTTGGAAGACGCCGCTTCCGCCCGGCCATTCTTCGCCGGTGCTGACGCGAGACCGCGTGTTCGTCACCGCGTACGCCGGGGAAAAAGCAACCGGCAGTGAGCGACCGGCGGCCGGCACGAAGGCGAACGCCGGCGAGAAGAATCATAAGCTCCTGGTCATCTGCCTTGACCGCCAGACGGGGAAGACGCTGTGGCAGCGGGAGGTGCCGCGGTCGCGCGAGGGCCGTTTGCAGAACGTCAATAATCCTGCCTCGCCGAGCCCCGTCACGGACGGCACGAACGTCTACGTCTTTTTCCAGGAGTTCGGGCTGGTCTCTTACGACGGCGGCGGCAGGGAGCGTTGGCGGCTCCCCCTCGGCCCGTTCAATATGTTCTACGGGTTCGGGGCGTCTCCCATCCTCGTCGACGACAAAGTGATCCTGCCCGTCGACCAGGACAGCCCCGGCTCATACCTCATCGCGGTCGATAAGAACAGCGGGCGCGTGCGCTGGAGGGTCGAACGGCCCGCGGTCATCTCAGGCTACTCGACGCCGATCATTTTCCAACCGAAGCAGGGGCCGAAGCAGATTGTCGTCCCTGAGTCGTTCCAACTCTCGGCTTACTCGGTCGCGGACGGCAAAAGAGTTTGGTGGGTGCGCGGCCTGGCGTGCGAGATGAAGTCGATTGCCAGCAGCGACGGGGAGTACGTGTACATCAACGGCTGGGGCTTCCCGCAGAATCAACCCGGGGAGCAGGTCAGCACGGTCACCTTCGGGGAGGCGTCGGCGAGATACGATAAGGATAAGGACAGGCTGATCGCAAAGTCGGAGGTGACGGGCGCGGAGAAGATGGACAGGATGTTGAAGTCCGCCTTCGAGGCGTTCGACATGGACCGCGACGAGAAGTTGGACGCGAAGGACTGGGAAGTGTTCCGCGGCATGATGGCTTCGGAGAACGGCCTGCTCGC
>DASVSK010000272.1:0-5989 GCA_036388135.1 Pyrinomonadaceae bacterium
TGCCCGACATCAGGCCGCGCGAGGTCGAGACGATGTTGACGCCGTAGCCGCCCAGCACCTTCGGGATGTCGGTCGCGCCCATGTAGACGCGCCTTCCGGGCGTCGAGACGCGCGAGAGGTGCGTGATCGAGCTCGTGCCGCGCGCGTCGTAGCGCAGGAAGATGCGGATGGTGCGCTTCGGGCCCTCGCCCTTGACGACGAAGTTGTTGATGTAGCCCTCTTCCTTCAGGATGCGGGCGATCTCCAGCTTGAGCTTCGACGCCGGGATGTCCACGCGCGAGTGCTTCGCCGCAATCGCGTTGCGCATCCTCGTCAGCATGTCGGCAATAGGATCAGTCATTACTCTTTAAACTCCACATAAGTTCGCCAGGTTTCGGCCCGCGCCCCACGCGCCGGCCGACTGCTGCCGATGAACGTCGGGGCTACCAGCTCGACTTGACGACGCCGGGGATTTGCCCCTGGAGCGCCAGCTCGCGGAAGCAGATGCGGCACAGCTTGAACTTGCGCAGGTAGCCGCGGGGGCGGCCGCAGCGCTGGCAGCGCGTGTAGGCGCGCGACGAGAACTTCTGCGGCCGCTTCGCCTTCGCGATCATGGATTTCTTCGCCATCTTTTTCTCTTCTCTCTCCGGTGCTAAAGCCCTACTGGCGGAACGGCATGCCGAGCGCCTTCAGGAGCGCACGCGCCTGCTCGTCGTCGCGCGCGGTGGTGACGATGGAGATGTTCATCCCGCGCGTCTTGTCCACCTTGTTGAAATCTATCTCGGGGAAGATGAGCTGGTCGCGGATGCCGAGCGTGTAGTTGCCGCGCCCGTCGAACGCCTTCGGGCTCACGCCGCGGAAGTCGCGCACGCGCGGCAGCGCGACCGACACCAGCCGGTCGAGGAACTCGTACATCCGGTCGCCGCGCAGCGTGACCATCGTGCCGATGGGCATCCCCTGGCGCAGCTTGAACGAGGCGATGGACTTCTTGGCGCGCGTGGTGACGGGCTTCTGGCCCGTGACGGCGCGCAGCTCGTCCGCGCCCGTGTCGACGATCTTGGCGTTGGCGATGGCCTCGCCGAGCCCCATGTTGATGACGACCTTCTCCACGCGCGGGATCGCCATCGGGTTGTCGATGCCGAACTCCTTGGCAATCGCCGGGGCGATCTCCTTCTGGTAACGCTCTTTCAGTCTGGCTGCCATGTCTCTTCAAAACCTCCCCGCATCTGCTTCCCGGGTCTCGCCCGCTCGCGAGGGCGCTTCCGGGGGTGCGGCCGTCCTGTCGCTATTCCCTGTCGAGCGCCTGGCCGCTGCCCGAGGCGACCCGCGTCTTCGTGCCGTCGGCGGCCACCTCGTAGCGCACGCGCGTCGGCCTGCCGTCGGCCGGGTCGATGAGCTGGACGTTCGAGATGTCCACGTAGGCTTCCTTCTCGACGATGCCGCCCGGGCGGTTGGCGCCGGGGTTGGGGCGCTGGTGGCGCTTGACGACGCCGACGCCCTCGACCTTGACCTTGCCCTCGCGCGGCTTGACGTCGAGCACGCGCCCGCGCTTGCCCTTGTCGCGGCCGGCCATGACGACGACCTGGTCGCCCTTCTTCACCTTGACCCGCTTGGTTCCCGTCTGCGTCATGACTTAAATCACCTCCGGCGCGAGCGAAACGATCTTCATGAAGTTGCGCTCGCGCAGCTCGCGTGCGACGGGCCCGAAGACCCGCGTGCCGATGGGCGTGTCGTCCGGCTTGATGAGCACGCACGCGTTCTGGTCGAAGCGGATGTAGGTGCCGTCCTTGCGGCGCACCTCCTTGCGCGTGCGCACGACGACGGCGTTATGCACCGTCCCCTTCTTCACGGCACCGTCGGGCGCGGCCTCCTTGACGGTGACCTTGATCTTGTCGCCGAGGCTCGCGCGCGTCGCCTTCGTCGAGCCGCCGATGGCCTGGATCATCTCGACGCGCCTCGCGCCCGAGTTGTCAGCCACGTCGAGCGACGTCTGCATCTGGATAGCCATTTCACACCTCAGTAAATGGTGAATGGTGAATGGTAAATGGCGACTTCGTCCGCCCGCCATTTACGACTGACCATTTACTACTTTTCCGCCTTCTGAATGATCTCGACGACGCGCCAGCGCTTGTGCGCGGAGATGGGTCGCGTCTCGACGATGCGCACCTTGTCGCCGATGGTCGCGCCCTTCTCGTTGTGCGCCATGAACTTCGACGTGCGGCGGACGTAGCGGCGGTACTTCGGGTGCTTGATGAGGCGGTCGACCCGCACCACGCACGTCTTCTCCATCTTGTCCGACGCCACGACGCCGATCTTCTCGGCGCGGCGGCTCGTGCGCTTAGCCTCGGTGCCCGCCGCGTTGCCGGGCTGCGCGTCGACGCCGGCCGCCTGGGCCTGCGCCAGAGCCTGCCCCGACTCGGTCGCCTCGGGCGCGTTCTCGTCGGCGGTCGTCGCCACTTCTTCTTTGGTCTCTTCTGCCATCACAACCTCTGGTGAATGGTTAACGGTGAATGGTGGATGGTTAAAAGCGATCTCTCTCTACCACCGACCATTTACTGTTTACCTTCTTCTTACTTCGCCGGCTCCTGCTGCTGCCGCGCGCGCATCAACGTCTGGACGCGGGCGAGCGTCTTCTTCTCGCGGCGGACGGTCTTGACGGCGTCCACCTCGCCGAGCGCCAGCTTGAAGTTGAGGCGGAAGAGCGACTCCTTGAGCCGCTGCGCCTCTTCTTTCAGGTCGGCGTCCGACATGCTGTTCAGGCGCTCCACATCCTCGTGTCTCTTCATCGCTAAACCGCGCCCCCTTCCTGCTCCGCGCGCGAGACGAACTTGCACTTGAGCGGCAGCTTCTGCGCGGCGAGGCGCATGGCCTCGCGCGCCATCTCCTCCGTCACGCCCTCTATCTCGTAGAGGATGCGGCCGGGCTTGACGACCGCGACCCAGTGGTCGGGCGCGCCCTTGCCCTTGCCCATGCGCGTCTCGGCGGGCTTCTTCGTGATCGGCTTGTCGGGGAACATCCTGATCCAGATTTTGCCGCCGCGCTTGACGTGGCGCGTCATCGCGATACGCGCGGCCTCGATCTGGCGGTCGGTGATCCAGCCCGGCTCAAGCGTCTTCAAGCCGTACTCACCGAAGCTGATCTCGGCGCCGCGCTGGGCCGTGCCCGTCATGCGCCCCTTCATCTGCTTCCGGTGCTTTACCTTCTTCGGCATCAACATGATGAATACCCTCGTAAACAGTAAACGGTGAATAGTAAATGGTGATTAAGACTCGGGACTGCCACTCACCATTTACCACTTACTATTCACCCTCTTATCTTCTGCCGCCGCCGCCGGGGCCGCGCCCGCGCCCGCCGCCGGGGCCGCCGGGGCCGCCGCCTCCGCGGTCACCGCGCCCGCGCGGGCGGTCGCCGCCGCCGTCCTCGCGGTCGCGGCGGGGGCGTCGCCCGTCGCCGCGCTCCGGGCGGGGCTCGTTGATGGGGTCGGGCTGGGTGCCGCGCGCCATCGCCGCCTTCGGGTCGAGGATTTCGCCGCGGTAAATCCAGCACTTGACGCCGATGACGCCGAAGGTCGTGTGCGCCTCGGCGAAGCCGTAGTCGACGTCGGCGCGGAGCGTGTGCAAAGGCAGACGCCCCTGGAGGTGCCACTCGGTGCGCGCGATCTCTGCCCCGTTGAGGCGGCCCGCGACCCTGACCTTGATGCCCTGGCCGCCGAAGCGGAGCGTCTCCTCGACCGTCTTGCGCATGGCGCGGCGGAAGGCGATTCGCTTCTCAAGCTGCGCGGCCATCTTCTCGGCCTGCAACTGCGCGTTCAGCTCGGGCTTGTGAATCTCCTGGATGGAGACGAGCACCTCCTTGCCCGTGCGCGCCGAGATGTCGGCCTTGAGCTTGTCGATCTCCGCCCCTTTGCGCCCGATGATGATGCCGGGGCGCGAGGTGTAGATGATGAGCTTGAGGCGGTTGGCGGCGCGCTCGACGTCGACGTGCGAGACGCCCGCGCCGGCGAACCGGCCCTTCATCTGCGCCTTCAGCTTGAGGTCTTCGAGCAGGTAGTCGCCGTAGAGCTTCTTGGCGAACCAGTGCGAATGCCAATCCTTGTTGTAGCCGAGCCTGAACCCGTAAGGGTGAACTTTCTGACCCACAACGTTCTCCTAACTGGGTGTTGGGTTTCGGGCGCCGGGCTCCGGTTTTCAACCCGACGCCCGGCCCCGCCACCCGGAACCTGTCTTATTCCTGAGTCCCTTCGGCCGGAGCCGCTTCCGCCTTCGCGGGAGCGCGCTTCGTCGTAGTCTTCTGCGCGTCCCCGCCGCCAGCGGCCTTCTTCGCGCCCCTGCGCGCGCCGGCCGACTTCGGCGAAGCCTCCGCCACGGCCTTCGCGTTCTTGCCCTTGCCCTTCGCGTCCGCCTGCGCCTCGCCGGTCGAGACCGTGACGGTCACGTGGCAGAAGTGGCGCTGCTCGCGGTAGGCGCGCCCCTGCGGCGCGGGGCGGACGCGGCGGCGGTTCTTGGTCGGCCCGATGTCGACGAAGCACGTCTTGACGAAGAGGTCGTCCGGGTCGACGGCGACGTTCTGCCGCTCGGCCTTCTCGGTCGCGTTGGCGATGGCCGACCGCAGGCACTTCTCGACGGGGTCGGCCGCGCGCTTGTTGGTGAACTGGAGGATCGCAAGCGCCTCGCCCACGCGCTTGCCGCGGATCATGTCGACCACGAGCCGCGCCTTCTGCGCCGACCCGCGTAAATATTTCGCACTCGCTATCGCTTCCATCTCTGAAACCTCAGTGAATGGTGAACGGTGAATGGTGATTTTATCTACTCACCATTTACTATCGGCCGTTCACTACCGTGCAGGCTTGGACGACTTCTCCGCCTTCGTGCCCGCGTGCCCCTTGAAGGTGCGCGTCGGGGCGAACTCGCCGAGCTTGTGGCCGACCATGTTCTCCGTCACGTAGACGGGGATGTGGCGCTTGCCGTTGTGGACGCCGAAGGTCAGGCCGACGAAGTCGGGCGTGATGGTCGAGCGGCGCGACCAGGTCTTGATCGCGGGCGGCCGGGCCGCGCCCGAGCGCACCTCCTCGACCTTCTTCTCCAGGTGCCTGTCGATGAACGGGCCTTTTTTGACTGAGCGTGCCATCTCTTCCCTCTACTTCAATAAGGTCTTACTTCACGCGGCGGTCGCGCACGATCATGTTCGAGGTGCGCTTGGTCTTGCGCGTCTTGTAGCCGCGCGTCGGCTGCCCCCAGGGCGTGACGGGGTGGCGTCCGCCCGAGGTCTTGCCCTCGCCGCCGCCGTGCGGGTGGTCGACCGGGTTCATCGCGACGCCGCGGACGTGCGGGCGGATGCCGTGCCAGCGCGAGCGCCCGGCCTTGCCGTAGGAGACGTTCTCGTGCTCGACGTTGCCGACCTGCCCGACGGTCGCGTAGCAGACGACGGGGACGCGCCGCACCTCGCCCGAGGGCATGCGCACCTGCGCGTGGTCGCCTTCCTTCGCGACGAGCTGCGCGAAGCCGCCCGCCGAGCGGACGAGCTGGCCGCCCTTGCCGGGCCTCAGCTCGATGTTGTGAATCTGCGTGCCGAGCGGGATGTTCCTGATCGGCAGCGCGTTGCCGGGCAGGATGTCGGCCTCGGGGCCGCTCATCACGGTCTTGCCCACTTCGAGCCCGGCGGGCGACAGGATGTATCGCTTCTCGCCGTCGAGGTAGGTGATGAGCGCGATGTGCGCCGAGCGGTTCGGGTCGTACTCGATCTGCGTGACCCGGCCGGGGACGCCCGCCTTGTCGCGCTTGAAGTCGACGATGCGGTAGAAGCGCTTGTGCCCGCCGCCGCGCCGGCGCACCGTGATGTGGCCGTTGTTGTTGCGGCCGCTGATGCGCGTCTTCTTCTCCAGCAGCGACTTCTCGGGCTCGGCGCCCGGCGTCAGCTCGTCGCGCGTCAGGTACGTCTGGTACCGGCGCGACGGCGATGTCGGTGTCAGTTTCTTGATGCCCATAACAAATCCAGGTGCTAGATGCTAGAC
>DASVSK010000273.1:0-2630 GCA_036388135.1 Pyrinomonadaceae bacterium
CGCGCCGCCTCGGGAATGCCGGCGTTGCCCGCGAGCGCGTCCAAGCTGATGCGGCCGCGCCCGGAGAAGAGCTTGACGACCGAGCCGCCCGCGCCCAGCCGCGCCTGAAATTTTCCGCGGAGCACGCGCCCGGCCGCGCCGCCCGCTTCGACGCCGGCGCCGACGGCGACGGAGCCGGGGAGTGTCTGCGCGGTGAGCGTCGCGGCGGCGCGCGCGGGCAGCGCGAGCCGCAGGTCGCCCGAGAGCGTCTGCGCGTCGAGCGAGGCCGGCAGCCCCAGCACATTGACCCCGCCGTCCGACGTGTTGACCTTCAGCCGCGCCCCGGCGGGCACGCGGAGGCTCAGGTCGACGCGCGGCGCGCCCGCCGTCGCCGCGCGGAGGACGGTTATCTTCAGGGTCTCCCCCGCGCGCTCGACGCTGACCGGGAGCCTCGCTTCGGGTGCCGCCCTGCGCCGCGGGGTCCGTCTCGGCGCGGGACGCGGGGCGGCCGCGGCGGCCTGCCCCACCGACGCCGCCAGCCCGACCTGCTCCTCGCCCCAGACCTCGACCCGCACGCCGCCGCGCCTGTTCTCCACCACGACCTCGCCGCCGGGCGGCAGCGCCAGGCTCAAAAAGCCCGCATCCTCCGCCCCGGCCTGTCGCGCCGCGCCCGTCGCCGGCAGGAGCAACGACGACGACGCGAGCAGCGCCGCCAACATCAGCGACGCCCTTACCGCCCAGGGTTTGTGTCCGGAATAAGCCATGACGGTTTGATGTCTGTCTGACCACAACATGGTTGCCGCCATTTTGCACCCCGGCCGCCGAGAGGGGAAGCCCGACCGCGACACGAAAGGCGAAGGGCGACGGGCGAAAAGGAAGAGAAACTCTTCGCCTTTCGCCCGTCGCCCTTCGCCTTGTCTTCGCGCCCTCGCCGCGGCCGGACTTCCGCCGGGGGCGGGTTATTCGAGCATGTCGAGCATGTTGTTGCCGCCGCCGTTGTTGTTCGCGGGCGGGGGCGACTGCGGGCCGGACGCGCCCATGTCGCTGAGGCGCAGGAGGAAGTTGCCGGGGTTGGTCGCGTAGGCCATCGCGTCGTCCTTCTTCACCAGCCCCTCGCGGACGTAGCGTTCGAGCACGCCGTCGAAGGTCTGCATCCCGTCGAGGTCGCCCTGATCCATCGCATCGAGGAGCGACTTGCCGTCGCGCTCGCCGTGCTCCATGTACTCGCGCGTGCGCGCCGTCGACTTGAGGATTTCGATGGCGGCGAGCCGGCCCTGCCGGTCGGCTCGCGGCAGGAGGCGCTGCGAGACGATGAAGCGGAACGACTGAGCCATGCGCGTGCGGATGGCCTGCTCCTCGTTCTTGGGGAAGACGCCGATGATGCGGTCGACGGTCTTCGACGCGTCGATGGTGTGGAGGGTCGAGAGGACGAGGTGCCCCGTCTCGGCCGCTTCGAGCGCGACCTCGATGGTCTCGCGGTCGCGCATCTCGCCGACGAGGATGACCTTCGGGGCCTGGCGCAGCGCCGCCCGCAGCGCCAGCGCGAAGCTCGGCGTGTCCGAGTGCAGCTCCCTCTGGTGGACGGTCGAGTTCTTGTGCGGGTGGAGGAACTCGATGGGGTCTTCGATGGTGACGATGTGGTAAGCCTTCGTCTCGTTGATGAGGTCGATGACGGCGGCGAGCGTGGTCGACTTGCCGGAGCCGGTCGGGCCCGTCACGAGCACGATGCCGTTCTTGAGGCCGCAAATCTCCTTCAGCACCGGCGGCAGGTTGAAGTCCGACCACTGCGGCGGGCGGTTGGGGATGACGCGCATGACGATGGCGTGAGAGCCGCGCTGCATGAAGATGTTGACGCGGAAGCGCGCGAACCCCGCCGCGCTGAAGGAGAGGTCGGCCGAGCCCAGCTTCTCCAGGTTCTCGCCCGCCGTCTGGTGGTTGCCGATGATGATCTTGGCGAGCGCGGCGGTGTGCGCCGGCAGGAGCTTTTCGAGCCCCGGCACGGGGACGCCCTGCAACTCGCCGAGCAGCTCGACCTGCGGCGGGCGGCCCGGCGAAAAGATCAGGTCGCTCACCTTGTCGGAGACCGCCATCATGCGCTGGAGGACGTTCAGTAAGTTTAACTGCGGGGGCGCGCCCGCCGTCGGGGGCGGCGGCGGCGCGGAAAAAGGCGCTTGGGGTGTGCTCATCAAATCTGCTCCGGGAATTCGGCTAAGGTTGGCGCGTCTCGGGTTCGAGGACGGGGAATGAGGCGGGGGCCCGCGGGGCGGAACCCGCGGGGCGCTTCCCTTGTCTAAGATGACAGAACGCGGCGCGACTTGGCAAGTGGGAATTTTTTGAGGCGGCCGCCCGGGTTCTGTCGGCGGCGCGCGGGCGGGAAAACTTCCGTTAGGTCTTGTAACGGAAATGACACTCGGCTTGCAAACAACCGTGGCCGCTTCGGCGTACATCAGAATGTCAGACGGGCGCGGGGCAGGCGCGTACGGCATTAAAGCCCCGCGGCACCTGAGGGGAGGCGCGAGCGAGTTATGGCGACTTACAGAGACCCGGTGAGAGTTTTCGCCCCGCTTGAGATTATCGAGCGCATCCTGGAGATTCGGGCGGACGCGGGCCACACGCCCGTCATCTTCCTCCGCTCGGCCGACGACCTCGTC
>DASVSK010000274.1:0-2530 GCA_036388135.1 Pyrinomonadaceae bacterium
ACGGGGAAGAACGTGGTATTGTCCCCGCCGGACTTCATGCTCCAGCAGGTGATGATGATGCTTCCGGCGACGGCGTTCGTGTGGCTTGCCGGGCTCTGGCACCTGCTCGGCGGCCGCGGCGGGCGGCGGCACCGATTCGTCGGCGCGGCATACCTGATACTTCTGGCGTTGATGCTTTTCCTCAAAGCCAAAGACTATTACCTCGCTCCCATCTACCCCATACTTTTCGCCGCGGGCGCGGTCTGGTGGGAGGGTCTTTTCGAGAGGTTTAGAACCCTGCGGTTCCTCAAGGTCGTGGCGTCCGCCCTTATCATCGGCCTCGGCGCGGCCGTCGCGCCCGTCGTGCTGCCCGTCCTCCCGGTCGAGCGGCTCCTGCCCTACCAGGAGGCGTTGGGACTGAGGCCACCGAAGGCCGAAGTCGGCCACGAAGGAGTCTTGCAGCAGCTATACGGCGACCAGTTCGGCTGGGAGGAGATGGTCGCGAAAGTCGCCGGGGTCTACCACTCGCTCCCGCCCGAGGAGCGCGCGGGAGCCGCCATCTTCGCCAACAACTACGGCGAAGCCGGGGCCGTCGATTTCTTCGGGGAACGTTACGGCCTGCCGAAGGCCGTCAGCCCGCACCAGAGCTACTTCCTCTGGGGGCACCGTGGCTACACCGGCGAGGTGATGGTCGTTCTGGGTGACGAGCGCGAAGACGCCGAGGAGCACTTCCGGAGCGTCGAGGAGGGCCCGGAAGTCAACCACCCGTATTCGATGAAGGAAGAGAAATACCGCATCCTCGTCTGCCGCGGCCTGCGCCGGCCGCTGCCCGAGATGTGGCCGAAGCTAAAGCACTGGAACTGAAATGTTCGGCCCGGCCCGAGGGACGTTACCGCGTCGCACGGCACCGCGTATCGGGTTCGGCCGACCGAAACGTCTACTGCGAAAAAAACATGAATCGGACACCACAACTCAGGGCGGCGTTGCTGGCCGCGCTCATCCTGTTGGCGAGCGCCCCCGCGGTCTCGCAGACCCCGCGAGAGCTTTTCGCCGAGTGGAAGCGGCAGCGCGTCACCAACCTCGACCCCGCGCTGGTCAAACACGCCGACCTCAAGAGATACCTTTCGGAGCTGCGCGCCCTCGGCGTGCCGGTGACGGAGGTCGGGCGCTCGCTGGCCGGGCGGGAGATATACCAGATGGAGTTCGGGCGCGGGCCGCTCAAGGTCTTCATGTGGTCGCAGATGCACGGCGACGAGCCCACCGCCACGAGCGCCCTCGTCGACCTCTTCGCCTACCTCCGCCGCAACCGCGGGGCGGCCTGGGTCAAGGCCGTGGAGGAGAAGGTCACCCTGCGCGCCGTGCCGATGCTCAACCCCGACGGCGCGGAGATTTACCAGCGCCGCAACCTTCAGGCCGTGGACATTAACCGCGACGCACGCGCACTCGTCACGCCCGAGGGGCGGCTGCTCAAGAGGCTGCGGGACGGGTGGAGTCCCGACATCGGCTTCAACCTGCACAACCAGAACCCGCGCACCGCCGTCGGCGACACGGGCAAACAGGCGGCCGTCTCGCTGCTGGCCGTCGTGTCGGACGCCACGGGGGCGGACACGCCGGGGCGCGTCCGCAGCAAGAAGCTGTGCGCCTTGATGGTCGAGGCGCTCGCGCCCTTCATCTACGGCCACGTCGGGCGCTACGACGACAGCTTCAACCCGCGCGCCTTCGGCGACATGATCAGCCAGTGGGGCACGCCCGTCATTCTCATCGAGACGGGCGCGCTCAAAGGGACGAGCGGACACGACCTCGCGGGGCTCAACTTCGTGGCGCTCTCGGCGGCGCTGAGGGCGCTGGCGGACGGGAGCGTCGAGGAGGCGAACCCGGCCGTCTACGACGCGCTCCGCATGAACGAGGGGGGAACCATCTACGACCTCATCGTCCGCGGCGGCACCGTCGTCGGCCGCGCGGCGGGGGGCGGCCCGCGCCCGGAGCCCTTCGCCGCCGACCTGGCCGTCAACGTCGAGCGCGGGCGCGGCGACGCGGCGGCCCCGCGCAGGGCCGGCATCCAGGACGTAGGCGACCTGTCCGTCTACCGCGGGCTGGAGGAGGTGGACGCGCGCGACTATTACGTCGTCGTGGCGGGCGGCGACTTACGCGTGGGCGTGGAGGCCGCGCTGCTCTTCTACCGGAAGGAGAAGGCGGCGGGAATTAACTGGGACGCCCCGGACCTCGAAACACGCTTCCCGCCGGAGGCCGTCTTCCGCGGCGGGACGTGGGCGCGGCGCGGCAGTCTGCCGGTCAGGTGATGAAACTCCGCGCACCGGGCCACTTTATTGCTTTTGGACCCACCCTCCGGCCCGTTCGACGGCCCTCACCCAGTCTCCTCGCAGCCTGTTCCTCTCCGCGCTGCTCATCCCGGGCCGGTAGCGAATCCCCGCTTTGTTCCGCGCGCTGAGTTCCGCCCTGCCTTCCCAGTAGCCGACCGCCAGCCCGGCCAGGTAGGCCGCGCCGAGGGCCGTGGTCTCCGTGATGCGCGGGACCTCCACCGGCACGTTCA
>DASVSK010000275.1:0-8940 GCA_036388135.1 Pyrinomonadaceae bacterium
CGTCAGGCGCGGGCCCCCGTCAAGAGCCGAACCTCTGTCGGTACTCGACGGAGGCGATGAACGCCTTGACCATCTCGGCTTGAATGTAGTTGCCGTTGAACTGGTTGAGCTTCGTGCGCCAGAACTGGTAGCCCCCGTCGCCGATGTCGGGCGCGTCGGTGGGGTTGCGCCGGAGGTAGCCGAAGTACTGCACCAGCACGAACGCCGCGTTGAACTCGGCCGAGTTCAGCGACGCCGAGTCAGCCACCGACCGCGCGGCGGCCGTGCGGCCAGCCGTGCCCCCCGCGCCGAAGGCGGTGATGGCCGTCTGACGCTCCGCGGCCGTCGGCGTCACGCCCGCCGTCGCGAACAGGTTGTCGACGAGCTGCGCGCCGGTGAGCGTTTCCGGGTAGAGCGCCACGAACTGCGGGCTGGTGACGACTTGCTCGGCGTAAGCCTGCTTGTTCTGTTCGAGCCTCAGCTCGAAGCCCGCCTGCCCGACGATGACCCCCTCGCCGAGCCGCCGCGCGTCGCGCATCAAATCGCGGTAGGACATGCGCGTCGAGGCCGATTCGGACTTCTTGCCGAAGGCGGCACGCTGGAAGCGGACGGCGAAGTAGCCCGTCCCCTGGAACTCGATGGAGAGGAAGAAGGCCGCGCTGACGTTGATGCGCCTGACCTCGCGGCAGGCGGCGTCAGCGCCGCAGCTCTCTATCTCGTTCGTCCAGTGCGCCAGGCCGGGGGCGTCAGGCGCGCGGTTGAGGAAGTCGTGGTAGTGCTGTCGGACGAAGAACGCCGACTCGTCAATCGGGTTGGAGGCGGCGGGCGAGGTGTCGTCGTCGTTGATCGTCACCGTGTGCGTGGACGTCGTGCCCAGGCCGGCCCCGGCGGGGCCGCTGAGGGTCACGCTGAGAGTCTCCGCGCCCTCGACGAATACGTCGTTCGTGATGAGCACGGTGAAGCGCTTCTCCGTCTCGCCGGGGGCGAAGCGCAGCGTCCCGACGGCGGTCGTGTAGTCGAACCTGTCTGTGGCCGTGCCGTTCACGGTCGCGTAGTCAACCGACGCCGCGCCCGTGCTGTCGCCCGAGCGCGTGACGACGACCTCCGCGCTCCCCGCGCCCTCGCCCACGCTCTGCGAGGAGACGCTGAACTGGAACAGCTTCAGCGGCGGCGTCGTCACGCTCACGCTCGCGATGTTGTTCGACGAGTTCGGGTCGTCGACGGGCGAGGTGGCCGTGGCCGTGTTGGTGATGGTCGTGCCGTCGGGCACGATCGGGCCGACCTGCGTCTTCAGGGTGATGACCGCGGAGCCCCCGGAGGCGAGCGAGGAGAAGGTCACCGTGCGGTTGTTGCCCGAGCCGCCGCAGGCGCCCGCGCCGGTCGAGGCGCACGAGACGAACGCCACCGAGAGCGGGAGGTTGTCGGTCACGACGACGCCGGTCGCCGCGTCGGGGCCGGCGTTGCCGACCGTCAGCGTGTAGGTCAGCTCCGTGCCCGCCGTGACGACGCCGGCCGGGGAGACCGTCTTGCTGATCGACAGGTTGGCGCTCCCGCTCACGGCGGGCACGCCCGTCACGACGGCCGTCGTGTTCCCGGAGCGCTGGAATTGCGAGACCGGGCTTTCGTTCGACGCCGCGAAGTCGAAGATGTCTTCGCCGCGGTACGTCCTGCCGTCGGAGACGACCGCGGTCACGTCGAAGGCGTAAGTGCCGTTGCCGTTGTACTGGCTGAAGCGCGCCGAGTAGGTTCCGTCGCCGGCTATGGCGTCGCCGGTTGCGCGCGAGCCGTCGTCGGCGAGGGCGATGGCGACGGTCGAGCCGTTCGGGCGCGTCACGAAGCCTGTGATCGTCGCCCCGGTCACGCTCTCACCGCGGAAGCGCGGCGTCGCCTGAAGCTCGACCGCCTCGGGGAAGCTCAGCGTGTCTTTGGTCACCGAGAGGTTGAACTGGACGCCGTCGTGGTCGGCCAAAGCCTGCACCACGGCGCGGCCGTTGCTGACCGTCCCGCTGGTGACGACGAGCGTCCACACCCCAGCCGCGGGCGACCTGACGCGGAAGACGCGGCTGTTCGGGTCGGCGAAGGTCTCGACGTTCGGGTTGCCGCCCACGTTCGTGACGTCTATGACGACGCCGGACGGCGAGCGCAAAGAAAGTCTGATGTCGTCCGACGAGCTGGCGAAGGCGAGGGTGAAGGTGGCGGTCTCGGCCCCCGGCTCGACGAGGACTTGCACCTCCCGCGTCTGCGCGGGCGAGAGCGTCAGCGGCGCGCGCGTCAGCAGCCCGCTCCCCGTCGTCTCGGCGGAGAGCTGCTGGAAGAGCGCGGTCAGGTTCGCGCCGCCGGAGACGGGGTAGTATTTGCCGCCGGTCTGGTTGGCGACGTTCTGCAAGGTGGCCTGGCCGGAGGCCGAGATGCCCGCGCCGAGGCCGACCGCGAGCGTCGTCACGCCCTCCTCCTGGAGCGCGGGGATGACGGAGGCGGGGAGCGTCCCCGTGTTGTGGTCGCCGTCGCTCAGCAGGACGATGACGTTGTTGCACGAGTGGTCGGACGCCGAGTGAATCTGGTTCAGCGCGGCCTGGAGGCCGCCGCCGATGTTGGTGTTGCCGCCGAGGGTGATGGCGTCGATGCTGCTCTTGGCGGCGTTCTTGGTGGCGCTGCCGTTAATCATGGTCAGCGGGAAGTTGACCGCCGCCGTGTCGTCGAAAGAGACGACGCTGACCTGGTCGCCGTTCTGGAGGATGTCCACGAACTGCTTGGCCCCCTGCTTCGCCAGGGTGAGGCGCTGCTCGGCGCTCATGCTCCCCGAGTGGTCGAGGACGAGGACGACGCGCAGCCCCGCGGTTCCCTCCTCGAAGGTGACGGTGTGAGCGCCGGGCGCGGCGTCGGTCGGCAGCCCGGACGGCGCGCCCGCGGCGCGTTTCGGGTGGGCTCCGATTTGCGCCCAGCAAGACCTGCCGTTGCGATCCTCCTGGAAGGTGTCCGCGTCCGGGTCGTGGTTGCCCGGGACGCAGAACTCGTTGAGCGTGTAGGTCGAGCCCGCGCCGGCGTTGCCGCCGCGCGTGAAGTAGTTGTCCATCAGGCAGAAGTTGAGGTTGGCGGTATCGGGCGGCGCGGCGCACTCCGCGTTGCCGGCGGGGCCGGAGTACTCGTCGAGGACGCCGTAGGCGTGGTGCGCGTGCTCGTGCGCGATTGTGTAGGCGTCGCCGTCCGCGCCGCCGGTGCCCTGGAAGTTGTCGGGGAAATACAGCATGACGTGCTCGCCGCGGATGCCGTAGCGGCCCTGCGTGGCGTACGCCCTGCCGCTCTGCGGGTTGACCCAGTACTCGGCCGATTCCGAAGCGCCGCTGTTGTTGACGATGGAGACGGTGCCGAAGCGGTGCTGGCCGTTGGTGGCGTCGGCGAGAATCTGGCTCGCGTTCTGGAAGGCGGCGCGAATCTGCTGGAGCTGCGCCGGGGTGGCGTTGAAGCGCACCGAAACGCAGAAGTTGAACCTCCCGCCGTTGAAGGTGCCGTTACCGGCCTGCACGGCGGACGGGGAGGCCGTGAGCATCAGGAGACACAGCGCCGAGAGTAGAAAGTACTTGCGGGATGTGCGAGGAAGTTTGGGTGCTTGCATAGGTCTTCTCCTTTCGAGAGGACGCGCGGGTTGTGAGTGGGACGGGCGGGTTAAGGCCGCGCCTGGTAGAGGGTCAACTGGTGGCCCGCGTCGCCTGCGGTGGCGAAGAGTTCGGGGCCGTGGCTGGAGAAGGTGAGGAGCCGGTCGTACTGCGCCCGGCTCAGCGGTTGGAAGCGGAGCGGCTGCTCGGCGGCTTTAGTCAGGGCGGGCCGGAGGTCGGCGGGGAAGTCGTCCAGCGGGATAAGACGCACCTTGCCGGCGCGCCGCAGCGCGTCGAGCCTCCGGCGCTCGATCCTTTCCCCGCGCAGGTAAGCCTCGGCGGGTCGTGCTTTGCCGAGCCGGCCTTCGAGCGACAGCAAATCTTTGATGAACTCCTGCACCACCGGCGGCGTCTTGTGCAGGAGCCCCGACGCCGCGGGCCCTTGCGGGCCCAGCGTCAGTTGGAACAGGTCGCCGTCCTCGAACCCCCCGCCGCCGAACTCCCCGCGCGACAGAGCCGACCGAAAGTCCGACGCCCCGGCGCGCGCACGCAGCCGCGCGAGCGCCTCCTCCGGCGCGCGGCCGCGGCGGACTTCGAGGACCAGGAGTTGCGCGGGCGAGTAGCGCACGACCTCGGACTCGCCGTCGGCGCGCAGCAGCACCGCCACCGCCGCCGTATCTTTGAAAGGCGTGACGGTCAGCAGAACTTCATCCGCGCCCGCCTCACCCTTCCGCTCGACGCGCTGGCGCGAGGCGATGCTGCCGCACGCCACGACGACGACGGCGCAGACCGACGCGAGGCTCAGCCGCACTAAGCACCGCCGACAATTTCTCGCCGCTCCGACCCCGCGGCCACGGGCGGCAGCGGCTATTCTCTTGTAGTAGTGCGCGTGAGGTGAAGACATAAAAGACGACCCCGAAAACGGCGTAGGCGTCGGGCGGCCGGTCGTTGCGACGGCCGGAATAACAGGGCTCGCCCCATCGGCAGATCGAGTGAATCTGAGAATGGGTGCATGAGGTAGAGGGCCGGCGAGGTGAGCCGCCCGTCGTAGGAAAGAACAGTTGAGCGCGCGTAATGTATTCCCCGGGCGGTAGGTTGTCAAGAATTTTAGGCGGCGGCGCGAAAACTATTTTCGAGCGCGGAAAGTCGCCGGCCGCCCTCTCATCCCGGCTTATTATTACCCCCTGCTTTCTGCTACAGTTCGGATTAATCCCGGTAGAGCATACAGGCCGTGCCCCCGGCAGGGTTTAGTTTCACAGGGGGGAGTCCTCGTGCCCGATCAGAATCCCCGTACAGCAGAGCGCCAGGGCGCGCCCCGCGCGCCCGAAAGCCGTCGGCCGCCGCCGGCCTCAAGCCCGGGCGAAGAACTGCTCCGCCCGACGAGGGGCGGCGTACAGGACTTCGCCATCTTCGCCGTCGACACCGGCGGGCGCGTCCTGAGCCGGAGCCCGGGCGGGCGGAGTTGGTGGCCTTCACGTCGAGCCTCCTCAGGCGCGTCGCGTCCGGTTCGGGTAAGCTGCACGCGTAGGTTTAGAAGTCGCCCGAGACACTTCCCTTGCCGGGACGGACGGGTGGGAGCATAGGTGCCGCGATGTTTATTGCCCTCAGTCAGTTCACCGTCGCAAACGACATGACCGAGCGGGTGAAGGACGCTTTCGTCAGCCGCCCCCACCTGGTGGAAGACGCCCCCGGCTTTTTACGCCTGGAGGTCATCAGCCCGCTCGACAACAAGGACGAGATTTGGCTGCTCACTTACTGGAGCGATGAAGAGAGTTTCAAGGCGTGGCATCATAGTCACCTGTATCACGACTCCCACAAGGGAATTCCGAAGGGCCTGAAGCTCGTCCCCCGGAGCGTCCGGCTCCGATTCTTCGAGCACGTCTCTTCGTGAGCGGGAAGGCGCAATGCCAGAACTGAACAAGACCGCGGCCCGGCACATCGTCGCAGCCCGCGCCGCACTGGCCGAGGCCGTCACCGCCCGCCAGTACGAAGCGCAGCCCGAGCTTCTGGCGAAGTACGGCGAGGCGGGGCGCGCGAAGTGCCTACAGGACGCCGGCTACCACCTCTCTTACCTGGCCGACTCGGTCGCCGCGGCGAGCCCTTCTTTGTTCTCCGACTACGTGGGGTGGGCGAAGGTGATGCTCGGCACGCGGGGCGTCCCCGCCGACGACCTGTCCCGCAACCTCTCCGTCATGCGCGAGGCCGTCCGGCAGAGTTGCCCCCCTGAGGTGTGGGGCGTCGTCGACGAGTTTTTCGACGCGGGGTTAAAAAGACTGCCTTCGCTGCCCCCCGACCTCCCGACCCTGTTCGACGACACGGCGCCGCACGCCGACCTCGCCCGGCAGTATCTCCGCCTCCTCATGGGCGCGGAGCGGCACGCCGCCGGCCGCCTGATTCTCGACGCCGCCGATGCGGGCGTGCCGGTGAAGGACATTTACCTTCACGTCTTCCAGGCTTCGCAGCGCGAGATCGGGCGGCTGTGGCAGACGAATCAGTTGAGCGTGGCGCAGGAGCACTACTGCACCGCCGCCACGCAGCTCATCATGGCGCAGCTCTACCCGCGAATATTTCGCACGGAGAAGAACGGCCGGAGGCTCGTCGCGACCAGCATCGCCGGGGAGCTGCACGAGATGGGCGGCCGCATCATCGCCGACTTCTTCGAGATGGAGGGGTGGGACACCTACTACCTCGGGGCCAACTCGCCCACGCCCGCCATCCTGCAAGCGCTCGCCGAGCGCAAAGCCCACGTGCTCGCGGTCTCGGCGACCATGACCTTCCACGTCGGGGCGGTCGAAGAGCTAGTCACGGCGATACGCGCGTCCGAAGGGCTCCGCGCCGTGAAGATCATGGTCGGCGGCTACCCTTTCAACGTGGAGCCGGAGCTGTGGCGGCGGCTCGGGGCGGACGCCTACGCCGCGGACGCCTCCGAAGCCGTCGCGGCGGCAGGCCGGTTGTGAAACCCGACAGGCTTATGAGCACGACGCAGAGAGAAGACCTGGCCGCCCTCGCCGTGTTGTGTGACGCGGGGGGCGTCGTGCGGCAGGTGCTACACGACGGGCTGGACGCCGCGCCGCTGACGCCGGGGCAGCCGTTCGAGTCCGTGTTGGATTGCGGGAGCGGCGAGAAGTGCAGGGCGTTTCTCGACGCGGTGCGTACGAAGGGGGCGGCCTATGACTGGGAGATGAATGTCCCGGCGGGGGGGCGCTTCAGGCTGCTGCGTTTCAGCGGGAGCATGACCGCGGACGGGATATTTATCGCGGGGGCGGCCACCCGCTCGGGCATCACAAGAATCTACGAGCAGTACGTCCGCGTGGAAGCCTGCGCGCCCGCCGCCCCCGCGGCCGGAGTCCCGCCGGCATCCCCCCAGGACCCCTCGCGGGCGGAGAGGGACACCGAACTCTACGACGAGCTGACACGCCTCAACAACGAGCTGGTCACGGCGCAGCGCGAGCTGGTCAAGCGGAACGTCGAGCTGGAGAGGCTCAACGAAATAAAGAACCGGTTCATCGGGATCGCGGCGCACGACCTGCGGAACCCCTTGCAGGTGATAGAGGGGTACAGTGAGATGCTGGCCGAGGGGATACTCGGCGCGGTCTCTACGGAGCAGCAGAAGGTCATCTCCGTCATCAGGAAGAACAGCGACTTCATGTTGAAGCTGGTGACCGACCTCCTGCACATCTCGAAGGTCGAGGCCGGTAAACTACACCTTGAGTTGCAGGAGACGGACCTGCCCACCCTGCTGGAAACGAACGTCGAGCTGAACCGACTCCTCGCGGCGCAGAAGCAGATCGACATCAGCCTCTCCAGCGGGGAGGGCATCCCCGCGCTGAGAGTTGACGCGGCCAAGATCGAGCAGGTGCTGAACAACCTGATCGGTAACGCCATCAAGTTCTCCCACCCGAAGACTACGGTAGAAGTGCGCGCCGCCAGGAGGGAGGGTGATGTCGTCGTCGACGTCAGGGACGAGGGGCAGGGCATCCCCGCGGGTGAGATGGATAGACTATTTATTCCGTTCGAGAGCCTGAGCGTCAAAAGCACCGGCGGCGAACAGAGTACCGGCCTCGGGCTGGCAATCGCCAGAAGGATAGTCGAGGGGCACGGCGGGGAGGTCTGGGTGCGGAGCGAAGTGGGGGTCGGGTCTACCTTCAGCTTCTCGCTGCCCTTGAGCGGGCGGTAGCGGCGGCGGACTCACCCCGCCGCGCCTCCGCCCGGCGTCTCGGCCTCGCCCCCCGAGCCGGCGACCGCCGCCCCCCGCCCGCGCAGGAGTAGCTCCAGACTCTCGCCCCCGCCGGTGACCCTCACCCCGATGAGGACGCCCCGGCCGAGGCCCATCTCGTCGAGCGGTGCCCAGTGGACGGCCTCGGCCTCCACCTCGACGCCGCCATTGGGGAGCCCGACCCTCACGCGCGCCGGGAGGCACTCCCCGCTGTGGCGCGGCCCCATGTCGGCCGCCGGGATGACGATTCCCAGCCCCGACAGGCTGAGGTCGCGCGTGTGCCCGTAGAGGGTGAGAGGCCCCAAGCTGCCCGTGCCCAGCTCCCGGTTGAGGATCGCGGTTCCGACTTCCACGCGTACCTCATGACTCGCCGTGACGCGCGGCTCGCGCCGCCTGTTGTCTCCGTAGCCGCTCATCCGCTACCACCTTTCTCCTCGGTTGCCTTAATCTCACTATACCTTAAAGCCCACCCGGCGCGCCCGGCGGCGAGTGGGAGCGAGCCACCGCCGACGGCGATTCTTGTATGGGGGCTCACGGAACGACCGGGGCGCGTACGAAATCCGGGCCCCGTGCGGGCGGTGTCGTGAGGTCATCAAAGATTTTAACCCCGAAGGGTGGGTGATCGTCGGGACGCTTGATAAGCCGTACAAGCTCACCGTCTCCGAACTGCTCCCCCTCCATTCAAAGATGAGCAATCCGGGGTAATCGCGCGTGTAATGAAGCGGGGAGCGGACGCGCCCGCTGTTCGGCGTCCGGGGCATGGGACGGAATCAGAAGAGACGGGCTTATGAAACTCAGTCGCAGTGAGAAATTGTTGTTGCTGGCCGCGGTCGTCGCCGTCGTGCACCACGTCGACCACGTGTTGCGCGTGGATCACAGCGGCTGGCCTTTCACCCCGGAGGTGACGCCCTTCACCTTCAGCCTGGTCATCTACCCCATCTTCCTCTGGGTGTTTCTCTCCGGGGCGAGGCCGTGGCACAGGGTCGCGGGCACGGCCCTATTATTCCTCTTCTCCGTGTTCGCGCACGCCTTCCTGGAGACGCCGGCTGACCAGTACCGGACCTGGGCGTACGGGAGTGACTTTCCCGGCCACGTGGGGCAGCACAACCTGCTGGGACAGGATTCTCAATTCCTCGGCGTCTGCGCGGTGAT
>DASVSK010000276.1:0-5883 GCA_036388135.1 Pyrinomonadaceae bacterium
GGCTCGACGAGTGGAGCCTCGCGCGCGTCGGGCACAGCGAGCGCCACCGCGCAGGGATGGACGCGCGCGCGCGCCGCGAGAGCGTCGAAGACTCCTTCGCGGTCACGCGCCCGCGGCTCGTCCGCGGCGAGAGCGTGCTGCTCGTGGACGACGTCTTCACCACGGGCGCGACCGCCTCGGCCTGCGCCCGCGTGCTGCTCGACGCGGGCGCGCGCGAAGTCTTCGTGCTCACCGCCGCCAGGGCTTAGGGGCGGGTGTCGGATTCCGGACGCCGGCCGGGCCCCCGCGCGGAAAACGGGCCGGGGCTCGGGAAGTCTGAAACTAACATCTGGCATCCGGCATCCGGCGTGTGTATGATTGCGCGCATGAGAGAACTCTACCCTCCCGTCGAGCCTTTCGACAGCGGGCGGCTCCCCGTCTCGCCAGTCCACACCATCTACTACGAGCAGTGCGGCAACCCCGAGGGCCGCCCCGTGGTCTTCCTCCACGGCGGCCCTGGAGGCGGCATCATCCCCGACTACCGGCGCTACTTCGACCCGGCGGCCTACCGCGTCGTCCTCTTCGACCAGCGCGGGTCGGGGCAGAGCACGCCGCACGCGAGCCTGGAGGAGAACACGACCTGGGCGCTCGTCGATGACATCGAGAAGCTGCGCGCGCACCTCGGCGTCGAGGACTGGCACGTCTTCGGCGGCTCCTGGGGGAGCACGCTCGCGCTCGCCTACGCCGAGACGCACCCGGCGCGCGTGCGCTCGCTCACGCTGCGCGGCATCTTCCTCTGCCGGCCGCAGGAGATTCGCTGGTTCTACCAGGAGGGGACGAACTGGCTCTTCCCCGACGTCTGGGAGGAGTACGAGAAGGTCATCCCCGCCGAGGAGCGCGGCGACTTCGTCAGCGCCTACTACCGACGCCTGACGAGCGAGGACGAGGCCGTCCGCGTCGAGGCCGCGCGCGCGTGGAGCGTCTGGGAGGGGAGCACTTCCAAGCTGCTCTTCGACTACGCGATGATCGAGAAGTTCGCCGACCCGCAGTTCGCGCTCGCCTTCGCGCGCATCGAGTGCCACTACTTCATGAACAACGCCTTCTTCCCGACCGAAAACTACCTCATCGAGAACGTCGGCAAGATTCGGCACATTCCGGCCGTCATCGTGCAGGGGCGCTACGACGTGGTCTGCCCCATCAAAAGCGCCTGGGAGCTGCACCGGGCCTGGCCCGAGGCCGACTTCCGCGTCGTCCCCGACGCCGGCCACTCCGCCACCGAGCCCGGCATCGTCAGCGAGCTGGTCGGGGCGACCGACAGGTTTAAGGAGCTGTGAGTGGTGAACGGTGGATGGTAAATAGGCCGCGGCCGAGCGCCGCGCGGGCGGTGTAGTAAGCGACTGGCGACGCCGGGGCCACGGCTTCTATTCACCATCCGCCATTTACCGTTCACCGAATCGTCACTTGTCACTGCTTTTGTGCTCGCGTAATATCTCGGTTCAAGATGACTGGACGTGTTTTAGTCCTGAACGCCTCCTTCGAGCCGGTGAACGTCTGCACCGAGCGCCGCGCCGTGGTGATGATCTTCAAGGGCATCGCCCGGATGGAGGAGCACAACGGCCACATGCTCCGCTCGGCGCGCATCACGATGCACGCGCCCTCGGTCATCCGCCTCGTCGAATACATCCACATCCCTTACAAGAGCCGCTCGCTCTCGCGCAAGAACATTTTGCTGCGCGACCACTCGACCTGCCAGTACTGCGGCCGGCAGTTCTCGCCCTCGGAGCTGACGCTCGACCACGTCTTCCCGCGCTCGCGCGGGGGCGAGTCGACGTGGGATAATCTGGTCGCGTGCTGCAAGCGCTGCAACCACCAGAAGGGCAGCCGGACGCCGGAGGAGGCGCGGATGCACCTCGTCCGCAGGCCGCGCGCCTTCTCGCTGCACGTCAACCGGCAGATCATGCGCTTCATCGGCCGCGCGGACGAGACCTGGCGCAAGTACCTTTTCTACGAGTCGGACGGCGGCGGGAAGTAAAGCGCCGCGAGCACGAGCGCCGGGCGGCCGGCCGGAAGGATTCACCATGCCGAACATCGGAATCACGGAACTCATCATCATCCTGGTCATCCTGCTGCTGCTCTTCGGCAGCTCGCGCCTGCCGCAGCTCGCGCGCGGCATGGGCAAGAGCATCAACGAGTTTAAGAGGGGCATCGGCGAGGGCGGCGGCGTCGAGGCGGACCGCGAGGTGGCCGACTCGCGCCGCGAGCAGCTCCGCGACGCCGACCGCGACCGCCTGCGCGAAGACGACCTCGCCGCCGCTGACAAGTACACCGTCAACAAGCCCCGGTGAATGAGTCAGAAGTAAAAAAGGCGAAAGGCAAAAGTGAGGACGCGCCTAAGCGCGAGGAACTTTGAAGTAAGCTCCCCTCTTCACTTTTGCCTTTCGCCTTTTTTACTTCTGACTTAACTCGCCTTGCGCCCCACGACGACCGTCGCCTTGACCGTGAGGGAGAAGTCGCCCTCGTAGCGGTCGTCGTCGATGATGCGCTCGACGTCGGCGAGCACGGCGGCGCGCGCCTCCTCGTCGGGCAGCGAGTCGAGCCAGCGGCCGAGCAGGAAGTCGCGCACGAGCGGCGCGGCGAGGAACTCGCCCCCCGAGGGGAAGTCGAACTCCTCGATGCTCGTCCAGGACTCGACGCCTTCGAGCGCCTCGCGCCGCGCCAGCGTCTCCAGGTCGGAGACGGTCGGCAGCCCGCCGATGAGCGAGCCGACCGCGGCCGCCTGCTCGTCGTAGCCCCCGCCCGCCAGAGCCTCCCAGAAGACCGAGAAGAACTCGCCGTAGCTCGAAGCCGTCACGGCGCTCAGCGAGACGGTCGCGCCCCGCGCCGCCACCCTCACCATCTCCGCGAGCACCTCGGGCAGACGCTCGGGCACGACGAGCGAGGCGTCGCCGACGACGAGGTCGAACTGCTCGTCCTCGAACGAGAGCGCTTCGAGCTGCGCGTGGCGGAACCCGACGCCCGCGCCCTCGAACGCCGCGGCCTTCGCGCGCGCAATCTCCACCCGCCCCTCGCTCTCGTCCACCCCGACCACGTCCAGCGCGGCACCGCCCCGCGCGGCGAGCGCCAGCGCGTGCCCGCCCGTCCCCGACCCGACGTAGAGCGCGCGCCCCTCCGGCGGCAGCGCGACGTGCTTGTCCAACATCTCGGCGAACCTCTCGCCCCAGTCCGTCGCCACGTACAGGTCGTGCAGGAACGCCAGCTCCTTGTCTGACTTCTGTGTGCTCATGCCGGAAAGGATGAAGGGGGAGGGACGAAGGGCGAGCTGAAGGCCGGTTGCCGTCGACTCGTCCTTCGTCCGTCACCCTTCGTCCTTCATATCCTCCTCCCAGTACTTTCTCCCGCCCAGACCCTCGGGCAGGCAGGCCATCTCGCGGCTCGCGGCCGCGTCGTCGTGCGCGTAGCGGTAGCCCTTGCCGTAGCCCTGCCGCCTCATCAGCGGCGTGACGGCGTTACGCAGGTGGAGCGGCACGGGCTCGCGCGCCGTCTCCGAGGCGTCTTCGGCGGCGGCCATGTAGGCGCGTTTTATCGCGTTCGACTTGGGCGCGCGCGCCAGGTAGACGGTCGCCTGCGAGAGCGGGTAGAGCGCCTCGGGCAGCCCGATGAGCTGCGTTATCTGCGCCGCGGCCGCGGCCTGCACCATCGCCTGCGGGTCGGCGAGCCCCACGTCCTCGGAGGCGAGGATGCAGAGGCGGCGCGCGATGAAGACGGGGTCGGCCCCGCCCTCGATGAGCCGCGCGAGCCAGTAGAGCCCGGCGTCCGCGTCCGAGTTGCGGAGCGACTTGATGAGCGCCGAGGCAAGGTTGTAGTGCTCCTCGCCGCCCTTGTCATAGGCGTAGCGCGCGCGCCCCAGCGCCTCGACGACCGTCTCCTCCGAGACGCGGCGCGTGCCCTTCCTGTCCGGCTCGGTCGCCTCGACCGCCGCTTCGAGCGCCGTCAGCGCGACGCGGGCGTCGCCGCCCGCCGCGTGCGCGATGCGCGAAAGAAGCTCGTCGGGAAACTGCGGCTTTAAGGAGGCGAGCCCGCGCTCCTCGTCCCCCAGCGCGCGCCGCAGGAGCGCGACGACGTCATCCTCGCCCAGGGGTTCGAGCGTGAGCACGCGGCTGCGCGAGAGCAGCGCGCCGATGACCTCGAAGGACGGGTTCTCGGTCGTCGCGCCGATGAGCGTGACCGTGCCGTCCTCGACCGCGGGCAGCAGCGCGTCCTGCTGCGCCTTGTTGAAGCGGTGTATCTCGTCGATGAAGAGCGTGGTGCGTCGGCCGCGCCGCTTATCCTCGCGCGCCTCGGCGATGGCCGCGCGCACCTCCTTGACGCCCGAGAAGACGGCCGAGAGCGCCACGAAGCGCGAGCCGCTCTGGCCGGCGAGCAGTCGCGCCAGCGTCGTCTTTCCCGTGCCGGGGCCGCCCCAGAGGATGAGCGAGGGCAGGAGCCCGCCGCCCTCGATGGCGCGACGCAGGACGCGCCCCTCGCCGACGAGGTGGCGCTGCCCGACGAACTCTTCGAGCGTGCGTGGTCGCACGCGCTCCGCCAGCGGGGCGCTCGCGTCCGGCGGCGGCTCGGCCTCCGGCTCGTCGCCGAAGAGACTCTCATTGACGCGGCGCGGCATGGCTCAAACCCTTCCCGGGGGACTCACACGGCGACGCCGGCGGCGTCGCCACGGCCCAGATTTTTAACAGGAGAACTGCGGAAAGCTTAGCACAAAACGCGCGGGCGGGGCGGCGGCCGCGGTGACAAAAATGTGAGATACGGGTTTGCCAAAAAGTGTAAAATCTTGGACGGAACGCGGCCTCGCGGGCGTTCGTATAGGGAGTCGAGACGCCGCCCGCGGGCCGGATGGATTGAAGTTGAGGGCGGCGGTTTCAGAGGTGAGTTTATGAAAGACAGTAAAGAGATTTTGCGTATCGTCGGAATCATCCTGCTGGGGCTGTTCGTCCTCGTCGTCGGCGTCCCGCTCGTCTTCGCGGCGGCCGGCGTCATCGTCGTCACCACCGTGGGCGTCATCGGCGCGGTCGTCAAGCTGGCCGTGCTGCTCATCAAGGTGGCCGTGACGCTCGCCGTCATTTACCTCGTCCTCGCCGGCGTCCGCGCCGTGTTGAAGTAACGGGGCGTAAGTCAAAGAGGCCGGCGCGTCGGGCAGAACAGTCCGGCGCGCCGGCCTCTTTGTGTCCGTGCGGGAGCGGTTCGGCTTGACCCCGGGGCCGAAGACGGCAATCCTGTAGCGAGCGGCGAACCGTCCGTCCGCCGGGCGGCATCTCTAGGGACGCCGGTTTTCCGACACCCCGCCCGCCCGGGCGGCACACTCTGGGGGCTAAACGTGAAAGCTACAGCTAACGAAGAGGTGACGGGCGTCGCCAAAGACTCTTTCATGAACCGCTTCCTCGGGGCGATTGAGAGGGCCGGGAACATCCTGCCGCACCCGGCGACGCTGTTCGTCATCCTGGCCGCGCTCGTCGTCGTCCTCTCGGCCGTCACGGCCTCGATGGGCGTCTCGGTCATCCACCCCGGCACGAAGCAGGTCATCCACGCCGAGAGCCTCCTGACGGTCGCGGGGCTGCACCGCATCCTGACCTCGCTGGTGACGAACTTCACGGGCTTCGCGCCGCTCGGCACGGTGCTCGTCGCGATGCTCGGCATCGCCGTGGCCGAGGGGAGCGGGCTCATCTCGGCGGCGCTGCGCGCCGTGGTGCTCTCGGCCCCGCGGCGTCTGCTCACGATGGTGGTCGTCTTCGCGGGCGTGCTGTCGCACATGGCGTCGGACGTGGGCTACGTGCTCGTCATCCCGCTGGGCGCGATGATCTTTCTCGCCGTGGGGCGGCACCCGCTGGCGGGGCTCGCGGCCGCCTTCGCCGG
>DASVSK010000277.1:0-2779 GCA_036388135.1 Pyrinomonadaceae bacterium
AACGTCGCGGTGGACGCCGTCTTCGACTCGGTCTCGGTGGCGACGACCTACAAGGAGAAGCTCAGGAAGCACGGCGTCATCTTCTGCTCGTTCACCGAGGCGATTAAGGACTACCCCGACCTCATCAAGAAGTACCTCGGCTCGGTCGTGCCCGTCGGCGACAACTTCTTCGCGGCGCTCAACAGCGCGGTCTTCTCCGACGGCTCGTTCGTCTTCGTGCCGAAGGGCGTCCGCTGCCCGATGGAGCTTTCGACCTACTTCCGCATCAACAACCAGGAGTCGGGGCAGTTCGAGCGCACGCTCGTCGTCGCCGAGGAGGGCGCGCACGTCTCCTACCTCGAAGGCTGCACCGCGCCGAAGTTCGACAAGAACCAGTTGCACGCGGCCGTCGTCGAGCTGGTCGCGCTGGACGACGCGGAGATCAAGTACTCGACGGTGCAGAACTGGTACGCGGGCGACGAGGAGGGCGTGGGCGGCATTTACAACTTCGTCACCAAGCGCGGCGCGTGCCGCGGCCGCAACTCGAAGATTTCGTGGACGCAGGTCGAGACCGGCTCGGCGATAACGTGGAAGTACCCTTCGTGCATCCTCCAGGGCGACAACTCCATCGGCGAGTTCTACTCGGTGGCGCTCACAAACCACGCGCAGCAGGCCGACACGGGCACGAAGATGATCCACATCGGGCGCAACACGCGCTCGACCATCATCTCGAAGGGCATCTCGGCGGGCAAGTCGAACAACTCCTACCGCGGGCTCGTCAAGATGCTCGCCGGCGCGGAGGGCGCGCGCAACTACACGCAGTGCGACTCGATGCTCATCGGCCAGAGTTGCGGCGCGAACACGTTCCCCTACATCGAGGTGATGAACAACACGGCGCGCGTCGAGCACGAGGCGACGACCTCGCGCATCAGCGAGGACCAGTTGTTCTACCTCCAGCAGCGCGGCATCTCGCAGGAGGACGCCGTCTCGCTCATCATCAACGGCTTCTGCAAGGACGTCTTCCGCGAACTCCCCATGGAGTTCGCCGTCGAGGCGCAGCGCCTGCTCGGGATGAAGCTTGAGAACAGCGTCGGATAAGTAAGGCGGTAAATGGTCAATAGTAAATGGTGAATGGAAACTGATTTTATCTATTCACCATTTACTATTGACCATTTACCGCCCTCCGAAGGAGAGCATAGTGTTAGAGATTCGAGATTTGCACGCGACGGTCGAGGGCAAGGAGATTCTGCGGGGCATCAACCTGTCGGTGGCGAAGGGCGAGATTCACGCCATCATGGGGCCGAACGGGTCGGGGAAGTCGACGCTGGCGAAGATACTCGCCGGGCACCCGGCCTACGAGGTGACGCGGGGTGAGGTGCTCTTCGAGGGTCGCGACCTGTTGGGGCTCGCGCCGGACGAGCGCGCGCGCGAGGGCGTCTTCCTCGCCTTCCAGTACCCGGTCGAGGTGCCGGGCGTCTCCAACGCGCAGTTCCTGCGGCTCGCCTACAACGAGAAGCGCAAGCACCGCGGCGAGGAGGAGCTCGACCCCCTGGAGTTCAAGGACCTGCTGGCGGAGCGCGCGAAGGTGGTCGAGATGGACGCGGGGCTGATGTCGCGCTCGGTCAACGAGGGCTTCTCGGGGGGCGAGAAGAAGCGCAACGAGATTTTGCAGATGGCGGTGCTGGAGCCGAAGCTCGCCGTCCTCGACGAGACCGACTCGGGGCTCGACATCGACGCGCTGCGCGTCGTCTCCGAGGGCGTCAACAAGCTGCGCACGCCCGAGAACGCGGTCGTCCTCGTCACGCACTACCAGCGCCTCCTGAACTACATCGTCCCCGACCACGTCCACGTCCTCTACCGCGGCCGCATCGTGCGGACGGGCGGCAAGGAGCTGGCGCTCGAACTCGAAGAGAAGGGCTACGACTGGATCAAGGAAGCGGTCGCCAGCGCCTAGATAAGAGTCAAAGTCGATGTCACAAGCGGTCAAGGAAAAGAGCACTTACGCCGACGCGTTCCGCGAGTTCGCGGGCGCGCGCGAGGGCGAGTCTTCGTGGGTGGGGAGGCTGCGCGAGGGCGCGTTCGGGCGCTTCGAGGAGTCGGGCTTCCCGACGACGGACGACGAGGAATGGAAGTACACGAACGTCGCGCCGCTCGCGCGGAAGGCGTTCCGGCCCGCGGCGGACGAGAAGGTCGGGGTTGAGAGGGCCGCCGTCGAGCGGTTCGTCTCGGCGGAGGCGCGCCGGAGCATACTCGTCTTCGTCAACGGCGTCTACAGCCCCGAGCACTCGCTGCACCAGGCGATACCGGCCCACGTCGCGCTGGTGGACCTCGGCACGGCGCTCGCGGACGAGGAGACCCTCAGGGGCGATGAGCCGGAAGTCCTGCGGAATCACCTCGGCCGTCTGTCGGGCGCGGGGGGCGACGCCTTCTCGGCGCTCAACACGGCCTTCGTTGACGGCGGCCTTATGCTGCGCGTCCCCGCGGGCGTCGCGCTCGAGTCGCCGGTGCAACTGCTCTTCCTGACCGCGCCGGGCGCGACGGAGGCCGTGACCTTCCCGCGCGTGCTGGTCGTCGCCGAAGCCAACAGCCGGCTCGACCTCATCGAGACTTACGCCGCGGTGGGCGACGCCGAATACTTCACCGACGCGGTCGTCGAGGTCTTCGTCGGCGAGGGCGCGCGCGTCACGCACTACAAGGTGCAGGACGAGGGCGGGCGCGCCTTCCACATCGCCTCGACACGGGCCGACGTCGCGCGCGACGCCTCTTACGAGCTGACGACGGTGACGCTCGGCGCGCGGCT
>DASVSK010000278.1:0-1918 GCA_036388135.1 Pyrinomonadaceae bacterium
AAGATTACAACATTCTATGGATAAGTTTCGCATAAGCAATTCATGGTGAAATACAAGAAAACCGGCCATTCATTCATGCATACGTAAATTTTTGCTCGTAAAAGCCGGGGCCGAGGTCGCCCTCCTCGCGCCCGAAGCGGCTCGTGTGTTCGAGGTCGGCCCACTCCTTCCAGATGTCGACGCCGGCCGCGCGCAGGGTGGCCTCGTTGGTGTCGCCGGAGAGGAACCAGCGCAGCTCCTCGAAGACCCAGCGGAAGGGGACGCGCTTGGTGGTGACGATGGGGAAGCCTTCGCGCAGGTCGTAGCGCGTCTGGTGGCCGAAGTAGGAGACGGTGCCGACGCCGGTGCGGTCGTCGTGCCGGCTCCCGCGTTCGAGGACCGTCCTGAGAAGCTCCTGGTACTGTTTCATCGCTGCGGGTCGTTCGACGTCGGGGGCGCGCCTTACTGTAAGAGGAAGCTGAAGGACTCGTCGGGCGCGACGTCGCGCGGCTCCTCGCCTTTGAGGAAGTGGCGCGCGGGCTTGCCGCCGAGGAGGCTGACGTCGTCGCCCTCGACCCTCAGCATCGTCCCCTCGCGGATGCCGATGACGCGGACGCCCGGGTTGGCGTGGACGAACTCGCGCAGACGCTCGTCGCGCGTCTCGCCCATGTGACCTGGCGGGTGCGCGTCTGTGTAGTGCGGGTTAATCTGGAAGGGGACGAGGTTGAAGGCGTCGAAGGACGGCGGCTCGACGATGGGCATGTCGTTGGTCGTCCTGATGGTCGGGCAGGCGACGTTCGAGCCCGCGCTCCAGCCGACGTAGGGCATGCCACTCATGACGCGCTCGCGCACCACCTCGACCACGCCCGCCTCGTAGAGCCCGCGCAACAGCCTGAAAGTGTTCCCGCCGCCGACCGCGACGGCGTCTGCGCCTTCGACGGCCGCGCGCGCGTCCGCCGCCTCGTGCAGCGGCTCGATTTCGTAGCCCATCGGGCCGAAGTGGCTACGCACCTTAGCCGCGTACTCGTCCTCGGAGCGGGTGACCGCGGCGAAGGGGACGAAGAGGACGCGACGCACGCCCGCGCCGAGGAAGTCCCTGACCGCGCCGTGCGTGAACTCGGTCGGGTGGTCGCCGATCAGCTCCGAGCCGTTGCTGAGTAGTAGAAGCCTTCTGTTCGTCATCAACTTTTTCCGGCCGCCATCACCGCGGCGGCCTCGTTTCGGAATCCGTCATCGCCGAGGCGAGATGATAACACCGCTTCAGCCGTCGCCGGGAGTTTCCATGCGGCTCAACGCGTCCTGGAGCGCGCGCCGCTCGATGAGCAGGCGCAGGAAGAGCTGCCGGCGGCGCGCGAGCAGCAGCAGCGCCTTGAACCACCCGCGCATGTCGTACAGCTCTTCGAGCGAGCGCAGCGCCACGTAGCCGCAGAGCACTGTGAGCGGGAGCGCCGCGAGCGCCGCCGGCCAGCCCCAGCGCATGAAGACAAACCCCGCGACGGCGAGCCACGTCAGCGGCATCAAAAGCATCGCCGCCAGAATCTTGACCGTCGGCGCTATCTCGTCGACGCCGTGGCGCGGGAAGAGTCGCGCGAGCAGCGTGCAGACGAGGTATGCCGGCAGGTGGAGCAGCGCGCCCACGACCGTCAGCGGCGAGAGCGCGAGCAGGAGCGCGGCGCGCAGCAGGAAGTGGCGCAGCACGTACCAGCGCGAGTGCCTCGACAGCGAAAGGTTCTCGGGCGCGATGCCCGTGCGCGCAAGCTCCGCCTCGTGGCGGAGTATGCGGCGGCGCAGCTCCTCCGAATCCTTCGCGGCCGAGAGGCGCGCGAAGAGCTGCCCGGAGAGGCGGCGCAGGAAGTCGAAGCGGTCGGCCAGCGGCAGCCTCACGTTCAACCCCTCGTAGACGGACGAGAAGAGCCGCTCGGCCTTGCGCGCGGCGTCC
>DASVSK010000279.1:0-2946 GCA_036388135.1 Pyrinomonadaceae bacterium
TACGTCGCGGCCTTCTTCGGCTGCCTCTACGCGGGCGTCGTGGCCGTGCCGGCCTACCCGCCGCGGCTCAACCGCACGCTGGCGCGTCTGCAATCCGTCATCGCCGACGCGAGCCCCGTCGCCGCCCTGACCACGCCCGAAACCCTGGCCCGCATCGAGCCGCTCGTCGAAGGCAACGCCGACCTGCTCCGCCTGCGCTGGCTCGCCCTCGACGGCCGCGACGACGACGCGGCGGCCGACTGGCGGACGCCCGCGGGCGACGGCGACACGCTCGCTTTTCTCCAGTACACCTCCGGCTCGACCGCCGCGCCGAAGGGCGTCATGGTGAGTCACGGCAACCTCCTGCACAACCAGCGCATGATTCAGGCCGCGTTCCGGCAGACGGAGCAGTCGGTCGTCGTGGGCTGGCTGCCGCTCTACCACGACATGGGCCTCATCGGGAATATGCTCCAGCCGCTCTACCTCGGCGCGCGCGGCATCCTGATGTCGCCGGTCGCGTTCCTACAGCGCCCGTTCATCTGGCTCGAAGCCGTCTCCCGCTTCCGCGCGACGACCAGCGGCGGGCCGAACTTCGCCTACGAGCTGTGCGTCCGCAAGGTCACCGCCGAGCAGCGCGCGACGCTCAACCTGAGCAGTTGGGACGTGGCCTTTAACGGCGCGGAGCCTGTGCGCGCCGAGACGCTGGAGCGGTTCGCCGCGACGTTCGCCGCCTCCGGCTTCCGGCGCGAAGCCTTCCAGCCGTGCTACGGACTGGCGGAGGCCACGCTGCTCGTCACGGGCCGCAGGCGCGCGGAAGCGCCGACGTTGAAGCGCGTCAGCCGCGCCGCCGTCGCCGCCGGCCGCGTCGTCGAGAGCGCGGACGAGAGCGACGGCCAACTGCTGGTCGGCTGCGGCACGACGGCGTTCGACGAGGAGGTCGTCGTCGTCGAGCCCGAGACGCGGACGCTGTGCCCGGCGGGCGAGGTGGGCGAGGTCTGGGTGGCGGGGCCGGGCGTCGCGCAGGGCTACTGGCGGATGCCGGAGGCGACGGCGCAGACGTTCCGCGCCTACCTGCACGACGGCTCGGGCCCCTTCCTCCGCACCGGCGACCTCGGCGCGCTCATCGACGGCGAGCTGTTCGTCACGGGCCGGCTCAAAGACTTAATCATCATCCGCGGGCGGAACCACTACCCGCAGGACATCGAGTTGACCGTCGAGCGCAGCCACGGCGCGCTGCGTCCCGGCTGCGGCGTCGCCTTCTCGGTCGAGGCCGACGGCGCGGAGCGCCTCGTGCTCGTGCAGGAGTTGGAGCGCCGCCGTCCCGCGGAGGCGGCCGAGGTCTGCGCGGCCGTCCGCCAGGCAGTCGCCGAAGAGCACGAGCTTCAGGCGCACGCGGTCGTGCTCGTCCGCGCGGGCAGCATCCCCAAGACTTCGAGCGGCAAACTACAGCGCCGCGCCTGCCGTGAGCTGTTCCTCCGGAACGGGCTGAATGTGGTCGCCGAGTGGCGCGCGGGCGACGGCCAGGCGGACGAAGAGCCGCAGGTCGCCGCGCCCCTGTCGCCCGCCGACGCGGCGGAGCTTGAGACGTGGCTGCGCGCACAACTGGGCGCGACTTTGGGACTGCGCGCCGAAGAGATTGACGCCGAGCGTCCCGTCACCTCCTACGGCCTCGACTCGCTCGCCGCGACCGAGCTGGCGCACGCGCTGGAGAAGGGCCTCGGCCTTAGCGTCTCGGTCACGAGCCTGCTCGGCGGGCAGACGCTGGCGCAGCTCGCCGCCTCTCTGTCGGGGCAGGCGCGACACGACGCCCCGGCCGGCGGAGACGCGACACCGGCCGAGCCGACGACGGGCGCGCTCTCGCACGGCCAGCAGTCCCTCTGGTTCCTGCACCAGCTCGCGCCGACGAGCGCCGCGTATAACCTCTCGTTCGCGGCGCGCGTGCGCGGGCACTTCGACGCGGACGGCCTGCGCCGCGCCTTCCAGTCGGTCGTCGACCGGCACCCGGCGCTGCGCACAACCTTCCACGCCGTCGAAGGGCGACCCGTCCAGGTCGTCCACGAACAACAGGAGGCGAGCTGCACGGTCGTCGACTGTGCCGACTGGTCTGAGGAGCAGTTGCGCGCACGCCTGTCGGAGCTGGCGGCCCGGCCGTTCGACCTCGAACGTGGGCCGGTCATCCACCTGCACGTGTTCGAGCGCGCGGCGGACGAGCACGTGCTGTTGCTGTCGGCGCACCACATCGCGGTCGATTTCTGGTCGCTCGCCACGCTGATGCACGAGCTCGGCGCGCTCTACACGGCGCGGCAGGAGGGACGCCCCGCCGCCGAGCCGCCGCCGCCGAGCCGCTACGCGGACTACTGCGACTGGCAGGCGCGGATGCTCGCGGGCGGAGAGGGCGCGGCGCACTGGGACTACTGGCGGCTGCAACTGGCCGGCGCGCCGCCCACGCTCGACCTGCCGACCGACCACACGCGACCGCCCGTGCAGACCTACCGCGGCGCGTCGCAGCCCTTCGCGCTGAGCCCCGCGCTGGTCGAACAACTCAAGACGCTCTGCCGCGCGCGCGGCGTCACGCTCTACACGCTGCTGCTCGCCGCGCTCGACGTGCTGCTCCACAGGTACACGGGGCAGCAGGACTTCGTCGTCGGCTCCGTCACTTCGGGCCGGCGCTCGGCGGACTTCCGCGGCGTGGTCGGCTACTTCGTCAACCCCATCGTGCTGCGCGCGAGCTTCGACGGCGACCCGACGTTCGATAGTTTTCTGCTCCGCGTGCGCGACACGGTGCTGGCCGCGTTCGAGCACCAGGACTTTCCCTTCAGCCTGCTGGTCGAGCGCCTGCAGCCGGAGCGCACGGCCGACCGCTCGCCTCTGTTCCAGACCCTGTTCGTGCTGCAGCAGTCACACCTCGCGGGCGAGCAGGGGCTGGCGGCGTTCTCGCTCGGCGAGTCGGGCGCACGCGTGCGCCTC
>DASVSK010000280.1:0-1648 GCA_036388135.1 Pyrinomonadaceae bacterium
CCCGGCGGGCCCGCCCCGACCGCGGGCGCGACGACGAACTGTTCTCGGCCTACCAGAACGCGCGCGTCGTGAGGCACGGCGAGGCTTACTACCGGCTGCTCTACCGGCGGAACTTCTCGACCTGGAACCTGCGCGACAAACACATGGCGACGACGATTCAGGAGCTGGTCAAGCACCTGGACGGGGCCGGGGGGGCGCGGAGCAAGGTGGTCGTCTGGGCGCACAACTCGCACCAGGGCGACGCGCGGATGACCGAGCGCGCCGAGGCCGGAGAGCTTAACGTCGGGCAGCTCATGCGGCAGTCCCACGGCGGCTCGGCCGTGCTCGTTGGCTTTACGACTTACGCGGGGGAGGTGAGGGCCGCGTCCGAGTGGGGCGGCGGGAGCCGGAGGATGAAGGTGCGGCCGGCGCTCGCCGAGAGCTACGCGGCGCTCTTCCACGAAACGGGCGTGCCCGGCTTCCTGCTCCTGACGCGGGGCGGCGGCGCGCACGCCGAGGCGCTCGCGCGTCCGAGGCCGGAGCGCGCCATCGGGGTCGTCTACCTCCCCGGCACGGAGCGCCGGAGCCATTACTTCGAGGCCCGCCTGTCGAAGCAGTTCGACGCCGTCATCCACTGGGACGTGACGACGGCCGTGGAGCCGCTCAGGTAGTCGGACCGTCAGCCCGCTAGTAAGCCCCGACGAGTCTCAGGAAGTCGCGCGTCATGTCGGGGTCGAGCTCGCGCCCGGCCATCCTCTCCATCTCGGCCGCCGCCTCGCCCCTGGTGAGCGTGGGCTTGTACGAGCGCCTCGCCCGCAGGGAGGTGTAGACGTCGGCGACGGCGACGATGCGCGCCGCCAGCGGGATGCGCGTCCCCTTGAGCCCGTCGGGGTAGCCGTGGCCGTCCCAACGCTCGTGGTGGTAGAGCACCACCTGCCTGACCGCCTCGGTGACGGCGGGGAGGCTTGTGAGCAGGTGCGCGCCGTAGACCGGGTGGTAGGCGACGGCCGCGCGCTCCGACTCGTTGAGCGGGCCGGGCTTGAGGAGGATGGACTCGGCGATCAGGTACTTGCCGAAGTCGTGCAGGTGCGCGCCCGCCTCTATCTCGTCGAGCGTCGGCGCGCCGCCGCAGCCGATGGCGGCGGCGAAGGAGCGCGCGAGCCTGGCGGTCGCGTGCCCGTGCGGGTGGACGTGGCGGTACAGCCGGGGCTGCTCCTCGCGCCCTAACGCCGCGGCGGCGGAGAGCAACGTCTGAACCGCGTGGCGGCCCGCCGCGGTCTGCGTGCGGCACAGGGGAACGAAGGGGTGCATTCGGGGACTACCTCCCACAGCGATCTTCTTAGAGCGCTCGCGCCTTACTGCGGGTTTTATGGCTGACGGGGAGGCAGGTGGATCCTCCGGCCCTTCTTCACGGGAGAAGACGCGTGACGAAGAAGTGTGCGCGGAACGGCTACCTCACCGTTCGCGAACGATAAACCCGGCGGCGTTGGGAAGTGTTGGGGTTAAGTTACACTCGCGTTGTGGCGCGGTTCTAATTACGACCTGGGCCGCCGCGAGAAGCCACAAGACTATCGCCCACCCGGCGTCGGCACCCACGCCGCCGTAGCGTGTGGCCGAAGGGCGTTTTGCGCGTCAAAAAAGGGAGGCGGCAGGGCTTTAAAAAAGGGAG
>DASVSK010000281.1:0-1628 GCA_036388135.1 Pyrinomonadaceae bacterium
GTACGTCTTCATCATCGGGGCGGGCGACCGGATGAGGGACGGCGTGCTGTCGCGCGTCGCCGAAATGCTCCCGGCCGGGGCGTCCTTCGTCTACGGCGACGCCTACCTCGAACGATACGACTTTCTGATGGCGGGGCCGCTGGAGAAGCCGGATTTCATCAAGTCGAACATCTGTCAGCAGTCGATATTTTACGAGCGGGGCGTCTTCGACCTCCTCGGAGGCTTCGACCTCCGCTACAGCGTCTTCGCCGACTGGGCCTTTAACATGAAATGCTTCGCCGACCCGCGCCTGCGCAAGGTCTACCTCGGCCTCATCGTCGCCGACTTCGAGGGCTGGGGCCTCAGCGACATGCAGGAGGACGCGCAATTCGTCAAAGACTTTCCCGGCCTCATCAGGAAGTACGTGGGGGCGAGCCATTACCTGCGCTACAGGATTTATCTCACGAGGGTTTCCGCCTACCGCTTCAGGCAGGGCCTCCTCGGCTTCGCCAAAGAGGTCGCGACACAGCCCGCCGCGTTGTTCAGGCGTCAGAAGCCCCGGGGCTTGCAGGGGAAGGCCGACACCACGCGTTAAGGCGCGGCCCAGCTCTTTAAGATGATTCATACCATAGCCAAATCGTTCATAGTCCTGCTGTGCCTCCTCGTCGCGCCGCGCGTCGTCGCGGCACAGGGGGCCGGTTCGCGCGTCCTCTCCGGCGTCGTGGTGACGGCGCGGGACGAGCTGGCGGCGGGCGTCACCGTCAGCGTCGACGCGCCGGGGGGCGCTGCGAGAGCGGTGAGCGACGCCGCGGGCCGCTTCAGGCTCGACGCCCCCGAAGGGGCGCTGACGCTCAAACTCTCGGGCGAGAACGTGCGCCCCGTCACGCGGCGGATAGCGGCGGGCGAGTCGGGCGAGGGCCTGAGGCTGCTCGTCGAGTACGTCGTCCCGACCATCCACGAGAGCATCGTCATCGTCGACTCGTCGCTCGACCCCGGCGTCGAGCGGCGCAACGAAGAGGTCTACAGGGGCGCGCTCTTCTCACGCGACGACCAGCTCTTCGACACGCTCGCCGCGGGCATCAACGCCGGGCAGCACGAGGGCGGCGGCAAGTCGCTCGAAGTGCGCCGCTTCGGCTTCAACATGGATCACGGCGGGCTCTTCGGCGGGTTCAAGGTTCTGGTCGACGACGTGCAGCAGAACTTCGCCACGCAGGGGCACGGCCAGGGCTACCTCGGGCAGCTCAAGAGCCTGACGCCCGAGCTGGTCGAGCAGGTCGACGTCCTCAACGGCCCGTTCAGCGCGCAGTACGGCGACTTCTCCGGCCTCGGCGTCGCGCACATACGCACGCGCGAGTCCATGCCCGACGTGCTGACCGCGCGCGTGCAGGGCGGCTCGTTCGACACCTTCCGCGGCTTCCTGGCCTACAGCCCCGTGCTCGAAAACGGCGTCGGCTTCGTCGCCTACGAGGGCTCGCGCACCTCCGGGCCGTTCGTCAGCCCGCTGCGCTACGGGCGCGACAACGTGACGGCCAGCTACACGCGGCACCTGGGCGACAGGTCGGCGCTCGGCTTCAAGCTCAACGCGGGGCGCAACGACTTCTCCTCCTCGGGCCAGATTCCGCTGGACGAGGTGGCCGCGGGCCGGCTCG
>DASVSK010000282.1:0-5393 GCA_036388135.1 Pyrinomonadaceae bacterium
CCCCCGAGACGCTGCCCTGAAACACGGTAGACAGTAGACAATAGTCAGTAGACAGTAGCGCTCCGCGTCGCGGCCGTTGACGCCGACGCCCTGATGATTCGCCGACGACGGTTTTTCTACTGACTACTGTCTACTGTCTACTGTCTACTGTCTACTCTTCTTTTGCCATGAACTTCCGGCAGGGCAGACTCGTCCGGCTGCGGGGCGTCGAGGCGTCGTTCGCGCTCCACGAGAAGCCGGGCTTCGTGCGCGTGGGCACGCCGCGCCGGAGGTCTACGGCGGCGGGCGGTTACACGACCTTTACTATTACGGGATGCTAAAGGAAGAGTGGGAGCAGTCGGCTCTCAGGGTATGAAGGCGCGCGCGCAGTCTTTGGGCGTTTTGCTGGCGGCCGGGCTCGTCTGCCTCTACGCGGCGGCGCGCCTGTGGCGTCTGGCGTCGGCGTGCCTCTGGTTCGACGAAATCTTCGGCGTCCACGCCGCGCGCCACGCGTGGGGCGACCTGTGGGGCTTCATCGCCGCCGACCTGATTCACCCGCCGCTCTTCTACGCGCTGCTGAAGCTCTGGGTGGCGCTGGGCGGCGAGTCGCCGTGGTGGCTGCGTCTCTTCCCCGCGCTCGCGTCAATCGCCGCGCTCGTGCCCCTCTTCCTGCTCGCGCGCGAGCTGCGTCTGGGCGCGGGGGCGACGAACCTGGCGCTGCTCATCGCGGCGGCGAACGGATACCTCATCAAGTACGCGCAGGAGGTGAGGATGTACGGCCTTATGCTCCTGCTCACGCTCACCTCGCTGTGGCTATTCGCGCGACTGCTCAACTCCGCGGGGCGTGCGCGCGGCCTGCTCCTCGCGCTCGCCTTCGTCAACCTCCTTCTCGTCTACACACACTATTACGGCTGGCTCGTCGTCGCGTGCGAGGCCGTCTTCGTCGTCCTCAAGGAGAGGCGCAGGGTCGGCGCGTTCCTGCTCGCGTCGGGCGGGCTCGCGCTCGCGTACGTCCCGTGGGTCGCGGCGTGCGTGCGCGCGTCGGCGCGGGGCGGCGGGCTGGCGCAGAACATCGGCTGGATCGAACGGCCGGGCGCGTCCGACCTCGTGCAACTCTTCGCGCTCTTCAACCAGCCCTTCTACTTCCGGCAGAGTTCGGCCGACCCGCTCTACGCGCGCGGCGGCGCGCTCTTCGGCCTTCTCCTCGTCGGCCTCCCAGTCCTCGCGCTGCTGCTCCGCGCGGCGCGCAAGGGGCGCTCGGGAGGCGCGGGGGCGCAAGGGACGGGGACAGGGCCCGTGGGGGAAGTGACAGCGGAGGCGGGGAGCGCGGGGGCGTCGGTCGAAGACGAAGGGCGAGGTGCGAGACGTCCGCCTCCGTCGGCGCTCGGGCGCGCGGAGGGGGCGGTCGCGTTCCTGCTGCTGTTCACGCTGCTGCCGGTCGCGCTCGCCTTCGCGGCGAGCTACGCGCTGCCGCAGTCGGTCTGGGGCGCGCGCCATCTCGTCGTCGCGTTCACGCCTTACGCGCTGCTCGCCGGGCTCGCGCTCGAACGCCTGCGCCCGCACTGGTGGCGCGGCGCGGCGCTCACGCTGCTCTGCTGCTGGCTCGGGGCCACGGCCGCGCTGACGCTCGTCCGCCGCGACGCGCCGCAGGTCTGGTGCGCGTGGGAGGGGCTCGCCTCTTCCGCCGCGCGGGACGAGGCGCGCGGCCCGGCCGTCACGGTCGGCGGCGCGGCCGTCGGCGGCGGCGCGTCGCGCACAACCGACGTCTACGCCTTTGAAGACCTCGTCGCCTACCACCTCTGGTTCGCGCTCGAACGCGGCGAGACGGCCGGACGCTTCCGCGTCGTCTCGATTAAGGGCGCGCCCGGCGTCGCCGAAGACCCCGCCTACTTCCTCCCGCGCGCCTTCGACGGCGTCGCCGTCGCGACGACGGACGCCCTGCGCGGCGACCACTTCTGGCTCGCCTTCCGCGACACCGCCTGGGACGAGTCGCGCCAGCCCCTCAAGCTCATTACCGAACGCGGCTACCGCGCCGAACGCGTCTACGAAACGGCCGCACAGGGCCAGCGCGCCTTCCTCGTCCTCTTCACGCGCGCCGTCGACTAGGGCGGCATGCGCTGACTTACCCCGAAGCCCTCGCAACTATTGGAACCCCTGCGCGCCCGCGGCGCAATCAACAGGCAAGGGAGTTTTTATGAAAGCTCATCCGCGGCCGGGCGCGCGCACTTTCGTCCTCCTGCTCCTGGTTCTGCTGCCGCACGCGCCGGGCTCTGCGCGGCGCGCGGAGGAGAAGGGCGCGCCCGCGCCGCCCGGCAGGCTCGTGGACGTCGGCGGGTACCGGCTGCACCTCGACTGCACGGGCGCGGGGGGGCCGGCGGCGGTGCTCATCGCGGGGGCGGGCGACTTCTCCTTCGACTGGAGCCTTGTGCAGCCCCGCGCCTCGCGCTTCGCGCGCGTGTGCAGCTACGACCGCGCCGGGCTCGCGTGGAGCGACCTCGGCCCCACGCCGCGCACCATGCGGCAGGAGGCGCACGAGCTGCGCGCTCTGCTCCGTAACGCGGGCGTTCCGCCGCCGTACGTGCTCGTCGGCCACTCGGTCGGCGGCCTCGTCGCGCGCGTCTACGCCGCGAGCTACCCGCGCGAGGTCGCGGGGCTGGTGCTGGTCGACAGCACGACCGAAGACGTCACGCTCAACTACCGGGGGCGTCTCGTCCGCGTCCGCGAGAGCGCCGAGGGTCAACCCGTCCCCGGCGTGCGTGCGCTCGCCGAAAGCCCGCCGAAGCCGCCGACCGCCGACGACGTCAAGCAGGCCGAGTTTAACCGGCAGGTCTTCGGCCCGCCGAAGATCGAGCCGCCGTTCGACCGTCTGCCGCCAGCCGCGCGCGCCCTGCGGCTGTGGGCGCTCAATAACCCGAAGCTCTCGGCGGCTTCGGAAGACTTCTGGGCCGAGGAGCTGCGCGAGATGTATGAGGCGCGGGCCCGCCGGCCGCGGCAGCTCGGCGACCTGCCGCTCGTCTCGCTCGTCGGCGCGCGCGCGGGCGAGCCGCCGCCGGGCGTCGCGGCCGAAGAGTGGGCGCGGCTCGCCGCGGAGAAGCGGCGGCAGAAGGAGGCGCTGGCCGGCCTCTCAAGCCGCGGCCGCGTGGTCGTCGCCGCGCGCAGCGGCCACCACGTCCAGCTCGAAGAGCCGTCCCTCGTCGTCGGGGCGATGCGGCAGGTCGTCGCCGCGGCTCGCCGACGCGAGAGGCGCGCGCGCTGACGCCGCACGCGCCCGAAGCTCTGACGCCGTCCGAGACTTAAACGGGACCCGGGCACCGACGCCGCGCGCGAACTCTTTCCGTCTCCGGCCTTCCACTTTTCCACACATTTCCACTTTCTCCCGGGCCTCGACTTTCCTCCGGGCTTTCACTTTCAGCCCGCCGCTGTTTATTCTCTCCCGCGTACGCGTTGGCAGACGGGAGGGACGAGGTTGTCATCTGACACGAACACGCAGACGGCCGGGGGGCGTTGGAGCCTCGCGGGCAGGACGGCGCTCGTCACGGGCGCGACGCTGGGCATCGGGCTGGCCGTCGCCGACGAGTTCCTGGCCTTCGGGGCGCGCGTGCTGGCGGTGGCGCGCGACGCGGCGCGCGTCGAGGCGCAGGTCGAGCGCTGGCGGCGCGGCGGCCACGAAGCGCACGGGCTCGCCGCAGACCTCTCGACGGCCGAAGGGCGCGCGCGCGTGCTCGGCCGCCTGGAGGAGTTCGGGCGGCTCGACGTGCTGGTCAACAACGTCGGGACGAACGTGCGGAAGGCGGCGACCGAGTACACCGCGGAAGAGTACGGGCGCGTCATCTCAACCAACCTCACCTCTGCCTTCGAGCTGACGCGCGGGGCGCACGCGCTCCTGAAGGCCGCGAGCGCGGCGGCGGGCGAGGACGGCGGCGGCGCTTGCGTCGTCAACGTCGCCTCGGTCTCCGGCCTCACGCACACGAGCACGGGCGCGCCCTACGCGATGAGTAAGGCGGCGCTGCTCCAGATGACGCGCAGCCTCGCCGTCGAGTGGGCGGCCGACCGGATACGCGTCAACGCCGTCGCGCCCTGGTACATCCGCACGCCGCTCGTCGAGCCCGTCCTCTCGGACGAAGAGCGCCTGGCGCGCATCCTCTCGCGCACGCCCATGCGCCGCGTCGGCCGACCCGAGGAGGTCGCCTCGGTCGTCGCCTTCCTCTCGATGCCCGCCGCCTCATACGTCACGGGCCAGTGCGTCGCCGTCGACGGCGGCTTCACGGTTTACGGGATTTAGCCGGCGGGACCGGGCTGAACGATGTTCGACGGGAAACAGATTGGCTCCGAGTCACGTCTCGGGTTGAACGGGGAGGGCTGCTAATGGACGTCATCTGGGAAGAGCTGACCGCGGGGCTGGTGGACACGAGGCAGTTGATTCACGTGCTCATACGGCTGCTGGCCGCCACGCTGCTCGGCGCGGTGATAGGGATTCAGCGCGAGCGCGCGGGCAAGCCGGCGGGGCTGCGCACGCACATGCTGGTGACGCTCGGCACGGCCGTCTTCGTCCTCGCGTGCGCCGGGGTCGGCATGTCGTCGGACGGGCTCTCGCGCGTCATCCAGGGCATCGTCACCGGCATCGGCTTTATCGGCGCGGGCTCCATCCTCAAGCTGAGCCAGGAGCGCGACGTGCAGGGGCTGACGACCGCGGCCGGCGTCTGGATGACGGCGGCCGTCGGCGTCGCCGTCGGGCTGGGCAGCCTCGGCGTGGCGCTGCTCAGCACCATCTTCACGCTCATCATCCTCTCCCAGGCTAAACACTTCGAGCGCCGTGTGGACAGCAGGCGCGCGGCCGAGGTCGAGGCGAGGAACAACTAGCGCGCTCGCCCGGTACTTTTGCGCGCCGGTTCGGGGGGAAGCGCGCCGCAAGGCGTCGCCCCGGGGCGGCCGTGCGTTTTTACTTCTTGACAGCCGCGCGCGCGGCTCTCTACTATTTTCTTAAGGCGACACGAAGCCCGCGGCGGCTCGTCACAATGCCACGTCGCCTACCGCCAACAGCCCCACGCCGCACGCGGCTCAGCGCACGAGAACCAGCGCCCCGCTAGGATTTAAAGACCGTCATGAAAAGAACTGTCACGCTGTGCTGCGCCCTCTGGGCGCTTCTCGCGGCCGCCGTGTGCGCGCAGGAGGGCGGGCGGGTGGCCGCCCCGCCCCCCGCGCGCGGGGCCGCGCCGCTCCCGCTCGAACACGGCGGCAAGATCGAGACCGCCTACGACGGCTTCGCGCACGAAACCGTCGTCGCGCTCCGCCGGATGAGCGTCACCTGCGAGGCCCCGCGCGGCTTGCAGGGCACGCTCAAGGGCGTCTGCGTCAGCATCCAGGCGTCGCTCCACTGCCCCGGCAAGCAGTTGGACTACGTCCGGCGCGCGACC
>DASVSK010000283.1:0-3912 GCA_036388135.1 Pyrinomonadaceae bacterium
CGCGTGAGGCGGGTGCGGTTCGGCTACAGCCCGAGGATGGCGGCGAGCGCGGCCCACACGCGCCGCGCCTCCTCGCCGTGGACGACGACCTCGTTGGTGCCGGGTCTGCCTTGCGCGGGCGGGTTCGTGTCGAACACGACGCTCAGGACCTCCTGCCCCTCCGCGTCCTGGTACGCCGCGTACTGAATCCTGTCCACGTTCAAAAGCAGCGTCGCCCCGTCCTCGCGCGTGGCGGTGATGAAAGGCATCGGCGGCTCACTCCCGTTTAATTGTCGGGTCAGACAAGGCGGCGCGCCCGAGAGTCGGGTTGCGTATTCTCGGCGCGGACTTTAGCCGCGGGCCTGCGCGGCTTCGCGCGCGAGCAGGGCGGCACCGATGGGGACGGCGTCGGCGCCGAGGGTGGCGGCGACGATCTGCGTGGACTCGAAGTTGGGCTGGAAGGAGCGGCGGCGCGCCTCCTGGATGATGGGGTTGAGGATGAGCTCGCCGGCGTCCATCACGCCGCCGCCGAGGACGACGCGCTCGGTGTTGAGGAGGTTGATGACGGCGGCGATGGCGGTGCCGATGTAGCGGCCGGTGCGCGCCATCATCAGCGCGGCGAAGTCGTCGCCGCCCCTGGCCTCGTGCGCGATGTCGGCGGCGGTGAAGTTCTTGTTGAGCCCGAGCCGGGAGAGCGAGGAGGTCGAGTCGCGCATCAGGCGCTCGTGCGTGCGGCGGACGATGTTGGGCGCGGAGGCGACCGTCTCAAGGCAGCCGACGTTGCCGCAGGCGCAGTCGACGCCCTCGGGGTCGATGGTGATGTGGCCGAACTCGCCGGCGAAGCCCGAGGCCCCGCGCCAGAGCCGGCCGTCGAGGATGAGCGCGCCGCCGATGCCGGTGCCGATGGTGACGTAGAACATGTTGCGGCTGCCGCGCCCCGCGCCGGCCGCGTACTCGCCCATCGCGCCCGCGTTGGCGTCGTTGTCGAGAGCGACGGGGAGGCCCGTCGCCTGCCCGAGCGACTCGCGCAGGTCTTCGCGCACCGCCGGTGGGAGGTCGGAGGAGATGACGACTCGGCCCGTCTGCGGGTTGACGAGGCCGGGGACGCCGACGCCGATGGCCGCGACGGGCGCGGGGTTGGCGTCGCGCAGCTCCGAGACGAGGCGCGCGACCTGAGCGCCGAGGTCGGCGGCGGCGGTGAGCGCGGCCTCGCGGCTCGCGACGACGCGCCCGTCGGCGGTGACGAGGGCGGCGCGCGACGACTTGGCGCAGAGTTCCACGCCTACGTAGTGCTGTTCGTTTGGCGGCGGGGCGCTCATCTCAAAGCCTTCTGGGTCAAGAGATTAAAAACTGGTTAGGGCGTCGGGTTTGAAACGGCGTGATGGTAACAAAGGGTCGGGGGGCTGTCAAACAAGTCACTCTGCGTGTAGAATGCAGCGGTAGTCGGTAGACAGTTGTCAGTAGTCGGCAGGCCCCGCCGGGCGGGGGCTGACGCTGGCAAACTGGCCGCCCGGCCGGGAAGGTTTTCCTGCCGACTACCGACTGCTGTCTACTTCTCTATGAACGTTACCTCCATCCTGCTGCCGACGGACTTCAGCGAGTGCGCGCGCCACGCCGTCCCCGTCGCCGCGGACTTCGCGCGGCTGCTCGGGGCGAGGGTCGTCTGCCTGCACGTCGTCGAGCCGGTGGTGCAGCCCGTCGGGTGGACGCCGCTGGCCGAGCCGCTGCCGGCCGCGGAGCTGGGCGGGCACCTGGAGGAGTCGGCGGCGCGCGACCTGCCGGCCTTCTCGAAGAGCGCGGAGTTCGAGGGGCTCGACGTCGAGGACTTGATCGCGCGCGGCGACCCGGCCGCGGAGATCGTGCGCGCGGCCGAGGAGCAGGGCGCGGGGCTGATCGTCATCTCGTCGCACGGCCGCGCGGGGCTCGGCCGCATCCTGTTCGGCTCGACCGCCGAGTCGGTCGTGCGCCACGCGCGCTGCCCCGTGCTCGTCGTCAAACCCCCGAGGGGAAGTGACGGTGACGGGTGAGGGGCAGGCCGACTTTCTTACTCGCCGCCCGTCACCCGTCACTCGCCGCTAGCGTCGAATGGACTTAAACTTCGTCAACGACCTGCTCTGGAAGTTCGGCCTGCCGGCCATCTTCTTCCTGACGATGTTGGAGGGCGACATCACGCTGCTGCTGGCGGGCGTGCTGGCGCACGGGCAGGCGTTCGGCGAGTACGGCTTCGTGCAGGTGCTGGCGGTGGGGACGCTGGCCGGGGTGGCGAGCGACAACGTGGCCTACGCGCTGGGGCGCGCCGGGCGTTCGAGCGTGAAGAAGTACCGCTTCTACTGCGCGGCGCGACCGCGCCTCGAACGGCTGACGGACAAGTTCGGGGTGCTCTCGATTTTCATCTCGAAGTTCACCTACGGGCTGCGCTGGGGCTCGTGCGCCTTCTACGGCGTGGCGAAGATGCCTTACGCGCGCTTCCTCCTGCTCTCGTTCGCGAGCTGCTTCGTGTGGGTGCTGACGCTCGCGGGCGTCGGCTACGTCTTCCACAGCGCCATCTACAACCTGATCGGCGACATCCACGACCTCAGCTACGTCCTGCTCGGCGTCGTCGTCGCGGTCATCGTCGTCGGCATCGGGGGCTTCTACTTCGCGGAGAAGTACTGGCTCTCGAAGAAGGTCGAGGAGGCGAGCCCCGAGACGATCCAGAAGCTCGAGCAGGCCGCCGAGGAGAGGCTCCACGAGATCAAGGACGAGATACAGGATTTGATCCCCCACCCGCTCGCGCGCCACAAGGACGCGCCGAAGCAGAAGAGCAAGGAGAACAAGGCAGTGATAAGTGACGAGTGATAAGCGGTAAGAAAGAGCCGGCGTCTTTCTTACCCGTCACCCGCCACGCGCCAACTGTCACCCATCACCAATGATTATCGAAGCAACCGCCCCAACGAGAGTCGACCTGGCCGGGGGCACCATCGACATCTGGCCGCTGTACCTCTTCCACCCCGGCGCGACGACCGTCAACTTCGCCGTCTCGCTCGACGCCACCTGCCGCATCGAGACGCGCGACGACGACCGGGTCATCCTGGAGTCGCGCGACCGCGGCGTCGCCTTCGAGACGCGGCTCGCCGACGTCGAGGCGCTGGCGCGCGAGGAGCGCCTTGAGCTGATCGCCAAGCTCGTCCACTTCTTCAAGCCCGAGACCGGCTTCCGCCTCACGGCCGAGTCCAAGGCCCCGGCGGGGGCGGGCCTCGGCGGGTCGAGCGCGCTCGCCATCGCCTGCATCGGCGCGCTCAACCGGCTGGTCGGCGAGCGCTACCCGCCGTCGAAGTTCATCGTCATCGCCGCCAACGTCGAGACGACCGTCATCCGCGTGCCCGCCGGGTTCCAGGACTACTACGGCGCGTTCTACGGCGGCGCGAACTCCGTGCAGTTCGACGCCGATGGCATCCGCCGCGAGCCCATCAGCGTCGACCCGCAGGAGCTGGAGCGGCGCGTCGTCGTCTGCTACACGGGCGAGCCGCGGCTGTCGGGCATCAACAACTGGGAGATGTTCAAGAGCCACATCGACGGCGACCCCGAGGTCTTCGACATCTTCGAGAAGATACGCGACGCGGCGCGCGAGGTGCGCGTCGCGCTGACGGCGGGCGACTGGGCGCGCGTGGCCGACGTGATGCGCGCCGCCTACCCCAACCGCAAGCGGCTCGCGCCCAACATCACGACGCCGCACATGGAGCTGCTCGTCGAGTCGGCGCTCTCGAACGGGGCGCTGGCCGCGAAGGTCTGCGGCGCGGGCGGCGGCGGCTGCATCGCCTTCCTCTGCGAGGCGGACGGGCGGGCGACCGTCGAGGCCGCGCTCGCCGCGCACCAGGGCGCACAAGTCCTCAAGTGGAACTTCGCCCGCGACGGCCTGGTCGTGCGCGAGTTGTGAGCCCCCTCACGTCTTAG
>DASVSK010000284.1:0-2345 GCA_036388135.1 Pyrinomonadaceae bacterium
CCGTCTACCGCTACTCGGACGAGCGGCAGTTGACGGTGGCCGAGCGCCTCCGGCTCTTCTCGATGGTCTGCGACGCGGTCAACTACGCGCACCAGAAGCTCGTCATCCACCGCGACATCAAGCCCTCGAACATCCTCGTCACGCCGGGCGGCGTCCCGAAGCTCCTGGACTTCGGCATCGCCAAGCTCTTGAACCCCGAGTTCGCGGGCGAGATCACGCTCGACCCGACGGCGACCGCGATGCGGCTGATGACGCCCGAGTACGCCGCGCCCGAGCAGGTGCGCGGCGAGCCCGTCTCGCCCGCCACGGACGTCTACTCGCTGGGCGTGCTGCTCTACGAGCTTCTGACGGGCCACCGCCCCTACCGCCTGCGCAACCGCTCGCCGCACGAGATGGCGCGCGTCATCTGCGAGGAGGAGCCGCCGCACCCCTCGGTGCGCATCACGAGCCCCGAAGACCTCCTGCCCGCCAACCAGCCCTCGGAGTCGTCCGGCTCCGTCGGCGAGTCCGACACGCTCGGCTACCTCTACTGGTGCCGCGGCGCGACCGTCGAGACGCTGCGGCGCGAGCTGGCCGGCGACCTCGACAACGTCGTGATGAAGGCGCTCAGGAAGGAGCCCGCCGAGCGCTACCGCACGGCCGACGAGCTGCGCGAGGACGTCGCGCGCTTCGTCGAGGGGCGGCCGGTCGAGGCCCCGCCCTTCTTCCCCGCCGCCGCCGCGCTGAACGAGACCGCGCGCGACGGCGGGCGGCCGCGCCGCGCCGAGACCTCGCTCGCCGTCCTCCCGCTCAAAGTCCACGAGTCGACAGGCGGCTTGGAGGCGGGCGGCGAGTACCTCGGCGTCGGCCTCGCCGACGCGCTCATCACGCGCCTGGGCTCGCTGCGCCGCTTCACGCTGCGCCCCACTTCGAGCGTGCTGCGCTACCGCGGGCACGACTCCGACCCGCTGGCCGCCGGGCGCGAGCTGGGCGTCTCGTTCGTCCTCGAAGGCCGCGTCAGGCGCGCGGGCCAGACCCTGCGCGTGACGATGCAGCTCCTCGACGTGCGCGCCGGCTCGGCCGTGTGGGCCGGGCAGTTCGACGAGGCGACGGCCGACGTGCTCCAGCTCGAAGACTCCATCTCCGAGCAGGTGGCCGAGGCGCTCGTGCCGCAGCTCACGGGCGGCGAGCGCCTGCGGCTCCAGAAGCGCGGGACGGACAACGCCAGCGCCTACGAGGAGTACATGCGCGGGCGCTACCACTGGAACACCTTCAACGAGGAGGGCTTCGCGCGCGCGCTCGTCCACTTCAGCCGCGCCGTCTCGCTCGACCCCGACTACGCGCTCGCCTACGCCGGCATCGCCGACTACTACAACGTGCTCGGCGTCTACGCCATCCTCCCCTTTTCCGACACCTCGGCGGCGGCGCTCGAAGCGGCGCGCAGGGCCGTCGGCCTCGACCCCGGCATGGCCGAGGGCTGGGCCGCGCTCGGCTTCGCCACGCTGACGCACGACCTCGACTGGCAGGAGGCCGAGCGCCACCTCCGGCGCGCGCACGAGCTGAACCCGGACTACGTCACCGGGCGGCTCTGGCTCTCCTTCTTCCTCGGGATGGAGGGGCGCTTCGAGGAGGCGCTCGCGGGCGCGCGCCGGGCGCTGGAGATAGCGCCGCTCACGCCGCTCGTCCGCCACACGCTCAACTGGACGTTCTACCACGCGCGCCGCTTCGAGGAGGCCATCGCCTCGGCGCGCGTCCTCGTCTCGGCCGAGCCCGACTACGGCCTCGGCCACCTGCTCCTGAGCCTCGCGCTCTCGCAGGTCGGCCGCCACGACGAGGCCGTCGAGACGTGCGCGAAGGCGGTCGAGCTTCTGGGGCGCAGCCCCTACTCGCTCTGCTTCTTCGCGGCGCTCAACGCGTCGGCCGGGCGCGCGACCGAGGCGCGCGCCGTCCTCGAAGAGGTCGGCCGGATGGGCGAGGTGCGCTACGTCTCGCCCTACATGCTCGCGCTGGCGCACACGCGCCTGGGCGACTCGGAAGCGGCGCTCAAGGAGCTGGAGAGCGCGCTCGACATCGGCGACGCGCGGCTGGCGTGGCTCGGCGTCGACCCGCTGTTCGACCCGCTGCGCACCCTGCCCGCCTTCCGCGACCTCTTCCGGCGGACGAACAACCCGCTCGCCGCGCGCCCCCTGGGCGTCCGCGCGGCCGAGCCGACGACGGGGCAGAAGTCGCTCGCCGTCCTCCCGCTCAAGGTCGTCGCCGCGCCGGGCACGGAGGGGACGGGCGACGAGTACCTCGGCATCGGGCTCGCCGACGCGCTCGTCACGCGGCTCTCGAACGTCCACCGCTTCATCGTCCGCCCGACGTCG
>DASVSK010000285.1:0-6253 GCA_036388135.1 Pyrinomonadaceae bacterium
TCTTCGTCCGGCGCTCGGCCAACATGCAGTAACGCGCCGCGCCCGAGTCGCGCGCGGGGGCCCCGGCGGCCGCCTCGCCCGACCGCGCGGCGGCGGTGCGTAAGCTCGGACAGACCGACAGACACGAAGGCCGCACGAACTCCGGTTCGTGCGGCCTTCGTGCGTTCGGCGCGGGCTCAGAACTGGAACGTCTTGCTGACGAACGTCGAGTCGGTGACCGGCAGGAGGTTCGGCATCACGTCGTCGGGGCGCGGCTGGTAGCTGACGCCGTCCTGCTGCGGCAGCCCGTAGGTCGAATCGACGAGGTGCAGCCGCAGGGGCTGCGTCGTCCGCGTCGTCAGGGTCAGCTCGATGCCCTCGGCCGGCGGCGCGAAGTAGTTGAGCCCCCAGCCAAGCTCCGTGTCGGGCGGCGTGTTCTGGTCGGAGACCGCCTGGCCGTTAACGGCCGACGCGACGACCTGCGCCTGCGGCCCGACGTAGACCGACAGCAGCGCCGCCCGCCGCGCCGACGCGAGGCGCAGCCGCAAGGTGCGCAGCCCGTTCTCGGTCTTGTCTTCGAGCACCGTGGCGACGGGCGGGGGCAGGGGGGCGGCCGGCGCGGGGCTGTGCATGAAGTCGAGCGGGACTTGCGGCAGGAAGGCCGGCACGGGGCCGCGCTCCACGGCCGACTGGAAGAACTGGCGCGTCCAGGCGTCGGGCGCGTCGTCGATGCTGACCCAGGAGGCGCGGCCGGTGTCGGAGTCTAAGCCGTAGAAGACGCTGTCGGGTCTGGGGTGCGCCGGGTCGAAGCGTGCGGTCAGCAGGCCGGTCGCGGCGCAGCCGACGACGGCGACTAACAGCAGACCGGGCAGCAGCCACCTCGTCGAGCGCGTCAAGGCGTCGAGCTGCGGCGCGAGCAGTACCGCCAGCAGCATGACCAGCGCCGCGGCCAACCCCGACGTGAGCAGCGGCAGCGCCAGAAACAGTTGGTAGACGACCTGCACGCCCAGCACGACGGCCACGCCCGCCGCGAGCGTCAGCACGACGTAGGCGAGCGCGGGCGCGGGCGCGTCCGCGTCGGGCGCGGCCGACAGGAAGTAGTAGCCCAGCCCGAGCAGGGCGAACAGGAGCGGCCACGCGAACAGGTAGCTCACGCCCGGCAGCGCCGCGCTCGTCAGCAGCAGCAGGAGCAGCCAGCAGAGCGCGGCCCCCGCCGCGAGATTCAAAGCGCCCACGCGCCGCCCGCACAGCACGACGACCGCCGCGGCCAGCGCGAGCGTCAGCAGCATACAGCCGGCGACGTAAAGGTCGTTGTTGTAAGCGACGCCGAGCGGCATCAACCGGAAGGTGGCGTCGAGCCGGCCGACCACGATGCACAAGAGCGTGACCGCCGCCGCCGCCGCGCAGACGCCCAGCAGCGACGCCGCGAAGCCGAGACCGAGCGCCGCGGGACGCAGGTGCCGCCGGCGTACGCCGAGCACCATGACGGCGGCGCACAGGAGCGTCACGAGCGCGGCGAGCGGCAAGACCCACGCCTGCGGGTAACGGACGAGGAAGCGGCCGAACACGTCGAAGTAGACGGCGCTGCCGCGCGCGCCGGGTCGGGTCAGGTCGAGGCCGCCGAAGTGGCGCGCAAGGCCGAGGGCGTGTGAGCCGTGGTGCCGCAAGCTCCGCCCGTCGAGGTTTTCGAGTTTGTCGAGCCGCGTGTGGTAGCTGGTGGCGTCGCCGAGGAAGGCGAAGTTGAGCCCCGTCTGCCCGGCCGCCTTGAAGACGGTCATGTCCGTGTCGTTCGGCAGCAGCTTGTAGACTTCGTAGGCGAGCGAGCTGGCCGCCGGGCGGGGCACGGCGCGCGCGAACTCAGAGACGACCCACTCGTTGTCGGCGCTCGTCTCGAACATGACGGACGGGCCGCCGCTCCCGCGCGCCTCGAAGTTGAACGTCACCGCCACGTCCCTAGCCCAGGGGTGCGCGGCCGTGAAGGCGCGCGCGCCCAGCGAGCCCGGCTCTTCGGCGTCCGTGAACAGGAAGACGACGTCGTTGCGCGGCGGCGGCCCGGCCCGCAGAGCGCGCGCCGTCTCAAGCAGAGCGGCCACGCCCGCGCCGTCGTCGCCCGCGCCGTGACTGTTGGGCGCGGTGTCGTAGTGGGCGGCGAAGAGCAGCGCGCGCCCCGTAGCGCCCGCGCCCGCGAGCCGCGCGACGACGTTGCGCACGGTGCCGGCGTGCGTCGGGGCGGACGTGTCACGGTTGACGGCGGTCGCCTCCTGCACCTGCGCGTCGAGGCCGAGCGCCGACAGTTGGCCGAGCAGGTAGGCGCGCGCCTCCGCGTTTGCGTCCGTCCCGGTCGGGTGCGGGCTGCGCGCGAGCGTCTCAAGATGCGCGCGGGCGCGCGCCGTCGAGAACTCGGCCGCGGGCGCGTCGGTCGCGTTCGACCCCTCGACCGCGGGCGGGCGCTGCCCTGTCGCCGCGAGATAAACGAGGGACGCGACGAAGAGGAGCGTGAGCACGGGCGCGAGCGCGCCGCCGCGCGAAGATGTGGCAGTTGATTTAGGGGTCATGGACTGTGCCTGCGGAGGAAGAGGAGTGCCTGCGGCGAAATGCGGGTGTCAGAGCGAGGGTTATGTTAGACCGGGCGGCACACCGGGTCAAACCGGCAGAACGCGCGGCCGCGACAGGGCGGCCGCGGCACCGCCCTCGCCGGACGGACGACGCCCGGCCTTCAGACGCGGACGCGTCCGCCGGCGTGGGGCTTACGTCCGTCAAGCGCCGCGCAGGACGCGCCGCGTGAAGACGTTGAAGAACTTGCCCGCCGGGTCGTGCTCGTCCACCAGTCGCGTGAAGCGTGTGAAGTGTTCGCCGTGCACGCCGAGCATGTCGTCCTTGTTGACGCTCTGGCAGTACTTGCCGAGGTGCGGGCGCGCCCCGACCTTCCGCATCAGCTTCTCGGCCTCCGCGTAATACTCCTCGAAGCGGCCGGAGTCGTTGCAGCACAGGTTAATCCAGGTGGAGGCGCGCCCGCGCCCGGCCCCGACGAGCGTCAGGTCGTGCCCGGCCGGCGTGAACCGTATCTCGAAGAGCGTGTAGGGCAACCTCCCTTCGCGGTACATCCGCTCGTAGAGGTCGATGAAGAGGTCGCACATCTCGAAGGTCTTCTCGTCGTTCGGCACGGTGAACTCCAGCTCTTCGTGCAGCGGGTAGATCGTCCGGTTGAACCCCTTGAAGCTCTCCAGCACAAGGTTCGTCCCGCGCTTGAAGCCGTAGGCGTACGGCGAGAGCCTGGGGAGCAGCCCCGTGTCGGCCATCAGGCCGCCGAACCAGGCCGAGAGCAGGGCGTCCTTCGAGATGCTGATGAACTCGCGCACGGGGCCGAGAGGCGTCCGCCGCTTCGTGGTCGGGTTCCAGGTGTTGACCTGGCAGGTGTCCGTGAAGGGGTAGAGGTAGAGGCTGAGGTGCCTGTTCTCGCCGAAGAGTTTCCGGAAGTTCTGCCTGACGAAAGTCCGGGTCGACATCTGCACGCGCTGCTCAAGGTTGAACCGCGGGACGGCCCGCAGCACCACCTCCGTGATGACGCCCACGGCCCCCACGCCGCCGATGGCCGCCTTGAACAGCTCTTCGCCCGGCCTGCACACGTGGACGTCGCCGTTGCCGTCGATGAGCTTGATGGCCGCCACCCACTCGCTGACGAAGCCCCAGTCGCGCCCCGTGCCGTGGACGTCCGTCGAGATGATGCCCGCGATGCTCTGCGCGTCGTGCGAGGGGAGCGCGCCGATGGCGACGCCCTGCTCAAGCAGCATGCGGGAGACGTCGCGCACGCGCGTGCCGCCCTTGAAGGCGACCTCCATCCTGGTCAGGTCGCGCCAGAGCATCCCCGCGTAGTCGTCGAGCGAGACGAGCGTCTCGTCCGCGACGATGCTGTCGTTGAAAGAGTGCCCCGCGCCGGTGAACCTGACGCCCTTCGCCTGCCTGACGAGAGCGATTATCTCCTCCTCCGAGGTCGGCTTCACGTACCGCGCGGGGCGGTAGCTGAAGCGGCGGCACCAGTTTCTGAAGACGCCGCCCTTGACGCGCCCCTCAAGCCAGACGAAGCGCCCGAAGGTCAGGGCGTACAGGATGACGTTCAGCGTCGTGGCGAAGGCGACGTAAAAGTAGCCTCTTCTCTCCATGGGTCTCTCCCCCGGCGCGCCGCCGCCTCAGCTCTCGCGCACGTGAAAAATGTCTACCAGTTTCGGCCGGAGCCGGCCGCCGTCGGTGTCGGGTTTGTCGAACCCGATGACGTAGCCGGTCAGCCCCTCGGGCGTGAGGCGCACGCGCACGAGCTGCTTGAAACCCTCAATGCGCGCCGCGCCGCCCGCCTCGTTGTTGTGCCCGTTGAAGGCCAGCGACACGGCGAGGTACCAGCCGAACAGCACGCAGCTCAGCACCGCGCCGGCCGCCGCCGCCAGCAGGCACTGCCCCAGCCGCTCCCAGCCCCCCTCCGGCCGGTTGATGCCGCCGTCGAAGAGGCCGGGCGTCAGGTCGGCGTCGAGCAGGAAGGGGATGAGCATCAGCGCCGCGCCCAGCGCCGCCCAGGCGGCGACCAGCGGCCAGCCGTTCTTCATCTTCGCCAGCGCACGGCCGGCGTACTTGAAGACGGCGACGACGCCCAGCGCCGCCAGAGGGGCCCACAGCCAGTGGCCTTTCCTGACGAGGAGGAAGGGCACCGACAGTTGCAGCAGCCCGTGCGAAAAGCCGAGCAGGAGGAAGGCGAGCTTGCCCGCGCCGCGCTTGAGCACCGCGCCCGTCGAGACGGCGAAGTGTGCGAGGCCGAGGAAGCCGCCCCCCACGACCAGGAGCAGCAGCATGTCCGAGATGAGGTAGGCCGACTCGTGCTCGCCGAAGAACCAGGCGCACGAACCGAACCCGAGCACCGACATGATGATCAAGACCCAGAGGGGCCAGTAGTCCCGCGTCCTGACCGGGCAGTAGTGCGCCTCCTCGAAGAGCCACTCCGAGTACCGCACGCTCTGGATGGCGGCCATCACCGACCACACCAGCCCCGCGAGTATGATGAGGCTGCGCCCCAGCCGCGTGATGAGGACGATGTTCTGCCCCTGCCGGAGGTTCATCACGCTCAGGACGAGGCAGACGAACGACGCGAAGACCAGCCCCCAGAGGAGGACGCGCTGCCGCGGCTCGACGACATTCCTACCCTTCTTCCACGTCGGGTCGTACTCTTTACCGAACAGCCTTCCGGAATAGTAGAGTCCCGCGCCGAGCAGTAAGAGCGACAGCGCCATCAGGGCGATTCCCGAGAGGTAGCCTTCCGGCGGGCCGTGCCGCCCCCACCAGGGCGTGCGCGGCATCTGCCGGACGTAGGCGTCGAGCGGTCGGTCGAGCCCCGCCGCGGCGGGCGAGGAGAGCCCCGCGGCCACGAAAGGCGGGAAGCTGTCGAAGGCGTCGCGCGTGCTGTGCGGGAAGCTGGCGGCGAAGAAGATGACGAACGCGATGATCGCGCCGAAGAGCCAGACGAAGCCGCCGCGCACGATGTTCCGCAGCTTGAAAAGCTCTTCGGCCACCTCGGCGCGCGACTCGTCTGCCGGGGGGTAGATGACCTCCGGCCGCACCTCGTTCACGGTCGTGTGCGTGGGGTGGAAGAACGCGCCGCCGCCGCCGGCCATCACGGAGGCGTAGTTGGCGGCCGGATCAGTCCCGCGCGGCGTGCCCCAGTGGCGCGCGTAGTGGTGTATGTCGCCCGACAGGTCGAGGCGGCACTTGCCCGCGCCGACCGGCTCGCCGTCTTTCAGGAACGGGCGTTCGAGGCAGAGCGCGGCGAAGGTCTTCGACTGGCTTGAGTCGGCGCGGGCGTACTTGCCGAAGGCGGTGGTCGGCTCCGGCGTGGCGACGATCAGTCTCTTCGGCGCGAACTTCTCGCGCAGGTCGTCGAGAAACATCTTCTGCCGGAAGTCGATCTCGCCCTCTTCCGTGTCCATGCCCCAGAGCCACCACCCGAACGGCAGGCGCAGCGTGACGAAGCTGGCCTCCTGCATCCGCTCGAAGGTGGGGATGGCGAGCTGCGGGGCGCGCTCGCCCGGCGCGGCGCTGCCGTCGCCGTTCGAGGGGCGGCGGAAGAGGCGGTTGAAGCCGTCGAGCGCGTCGTAGTAATCGTGGTTGCCGGGGATGCCCAGCAGAAGGCGCGGCGCGCCCCCCGTGACGCTGGCCGCGCCGCCGTCGTGCAGGTCTTTGTAGGCCCAGCAGAAAGGTTTGTAGAAGCGCTCGGCGACCGTCGCGTAGTCGGAGA
>DASVSK010000286.1:0-2703 GCA_036388135.1 Pyrinomonadaceae bacterium
ACGTGGGTCTCGGGCGTCGGCGACGACGTCAACCCGTGCAGCCGCACCGCGCCCTGCAAGACCTACGCCGGGGCCATCTCGAAGACGGCCGTCCACGGCGAGATCAGCACGCTCGACCCGGGCGGCTTCGGCGCGGTGACCATCACCAAGTCCATCACGATTGAGGGCACGCAGGGACAGGGCTACGGCTCCATCCTCCACTCCGGCACCACCGGCGTCTCCATCGCCTTCGACAGCTTCGCCGCCGCCGGCGAGACGCAGAAGTCGGTGCGCCTGCGCAACCTCAACATCAACGGCTCGGGCGGGGCCAGCGCCGCCGTCCTGGGCCTGCGCGGCATCCGCATCAGCGGCGGGGCGGCCTCGGCGGGCAGCGAGGTCTTCGTCGAGGACTGCGTCATCGACGGCTCGTTCGGCAGCCCCGGCCGCGGCATCGAGGACGTCCGCAGCGGCGGCGGCAAGCTCGTCGTCACGAACACGACGGTCAGGAACATGGCGGGCACCGGCATCGTCGTCTTCCCCTCGGCGGGCGGGACCCGCATCAGCGCCACCATCGACAACGTGCGCGTCCACAACTGCGGCTTCGGCATCGTCGCCAGCAGCGGCTCGCGCATGATAGTCAGCAACTCCGTCATCTCGAACAACACCAACCACGGGCTCGGCGTCGAAGGCCCGGGCGGCGCGGCCGAGATGCACGTCACCAACAGCCAAATCTCGAACAACGCGACGGGTCTGCTCCAGACGGCCGGGGGCACGATGCGTGTGGGGAACTCCGACATCGTCTTCAACACGGCGAACGGCACGTCGGGGACGATCAACTCTTACGGCAACAACCGCTTCGCCGGCAACGGCGGGTCGAGCGCCGTCACCGCCATCGGGCTCGACACGCACGACAAGGGGCAGCAGTAGTACGTGAGCTGACTTTCCCGCGAGCGGCGTCCGCGGGGCCGGGGCTTCGCCCCCGCGGCCCGCTTGAGGCGAGAGCGGCAAGGCGTTCGGCCGCCCCGCGGAACCCGTCGGTCTGTGCAGACCGACGGGTTCCGCGGGGCGGCCGAAATGCTTTTGGCGACGGCCGGCGTGCGGGGCGTGTGTGGGGAAACTCGGTTGACAACGGTGGGCAGACTGTTTACCTTTCGCCTGAGTTCGCGAGTCCGCCGATTCCGGCTCCGCTCGCGCCCCCACCTCCGGCGGCACCGTTTTCAATGAAGCACCAGAGCTCTGTCACCCGGGCGGCCTTCGATTCTCTGCTGGCGTGGCTCGACCCCGACCGCGACCTCGCGGCGGTGAAGTACGAGCAGATACGCCGACGCCTGATTAAGCTCTTCACCTGCCGCGGCCGCCGCGACCCGGAAGACCTCGCCGACGAGACCATCAACCGCGTCACGCTGAAGGTGACGGAGGTGGCGCGCGAGTACGTCGGCGACCCGAGCCTCTACTTCTACGGGGTGGCGCAGAAGGTCTACCTGGAGTCTTTGCGGAGGAAGCCGCCGCAGCCCGACGCCCCGCCGCAGCCCGACGCCGAAGAGGCCGAGGAGGTCGAGCGGGAGTACGAGTGCCTTGAGCGCTGCATGGGCGAGCTGCCGCCCGCCACACGGGAGCTGGTGCTGGAGTATTACCGCGACGACAGGCGCGCCAAGATAGACCACCGGAGGGAGCTGGCCGGGAGGCTCGGGATCGCGCAGAACGCGCTGCGCATACGCGTCTACCGCGTCAGGGCGACGCTACAGGAGTGCGTGCTCCGGTGCCTCGGGGGGAATCTGCCGGCGTGAAACGTAGTCGCACCATTCCGCATACCATTGTAGGAAGGGAGGTCGGGACGGTCGCCGACTTGTTTAAATGACGCCGCACGCGGACATTCAGGAGGAAATAAGGCGATACCTGCTCGGGACGCTCCCCGAGGACGCGGGGCGGCGGGTCGAGGAGCGCCTGATGACCGAGGAGGCTTTTCTGGAGGAGCTGACCCTGGCGGAGCTGGGGCTGGTCGACGACTACGTCGGCGAACGGCTCGACGCCGCCGAGCGCGCCGGGTTCGAGCGGCACTTCCTCTCGACCGACGAGAGACGCCGCCAGCTCAGGTTCACACGGGCGCTCAGCCGCTACGCCTCCGCCAACGCCTCCGCCCCCGCTTCAGCCGCCGAAGCATCGGCCGCCGCGGGGAAGGCCGCCGGGGCGCGAAAGACCATGCCGGGCTTCGGCGAGCGCGTCCGCGCCTTCTGGCGCGGACTTTCCGTGGCACCGCGCGCGGGGCTCGCGCTCGCGGCCGTCGCCGTCATCGTCTGCGTGCTGTGGCTGGCGCGCCCCGCGCCGCCCCGAACGTTCGCCGCGCTCACGCTCGCCGCGGGCGCGGGCGACCGCGCCGAAGGCTTCGAGCCCCCCGCGGTGCGACTCCCGCTCCGCGCGGACGCGCTGAGAGTCACGCTGACGCTGCCCGCGGGGGCGACGCCCGCGGCCGCGTATCGCGCCGAGATGATGCCGACGAGTAAGCCGAGGCCGGAAGCCGTCGAGGTGGCCGGGCAGGACGAGCGCTCGGTCTCGGTCGTCATCCCCGAAGCGCGGCTCGCGCGCGGGCGGCACGTGTTGACGCTCTTCGCCGTCGGCACCGACAGGGCGGAGCGCCGTGTCGGCGACAGCTACGTCTTCGACGTCGAATAAACGTTGCCGTTTTCAGCCGGCCGCACCACAGAAGGGCACTACACGGAGAAGCGG
>DASVSK010000287.1:0-7544 GCA_036388135.1 Pyrinomonadaceae bacterium
GCGGGCTGGATTTTCACCACCGCGTTCCCGCAACTCCAGGGGACGATTTTTGGCGACGTCGGCTTTAAGGCCGGCACCACGCCGCTCTACGCGTTCGCCTCGGCGAACTTTACCGACGCCGCGCTCCTCAACGGCGCTTTCGTGACCGGGATGAACTTCTACGCCGACGTCGCGCCGTCGAGCCAGAGCCCGGTCTTTAAGTACGTCATGAGCGTGCTGGGGACTTTCGTCAACACGACCGCCGTCGGCCCCATGAGCGTCGCGAGCGGCGTCCCCAGCATGACGCTCACGCTCGGCTTGCAGAACACGCTGTCCGCGTACTTCCCCATCCTGAAGAACCACGTCGAGATTCAGTTGGTCTGCCAGTTGGACGAAACGACCAACCAGGTCGGCCTGCTGCTCGGCACCAAGTTCGATTTCGGCTCCAACAAGGGGCTCAACATCTACACGCTGCTCACGCCCGCGACCATCGGCGTGCTGACCTTCACGGGCCAATTCAACAACGTGGCCCTGCCGTCGCCCACGCAGTTCGCCCAGGACATCGAAAACCTCATCGGCGGCAACGACCTCCACAGCTCGCTTCCCGACCAGTTCCAGAATAGTACCGACCTCTATTTGCAGACGATCACCGTCGGCATCGGGGTCAGCACCCTGAAGCCCGTGGTGGTGACGCTCGCCATCGGGATGCCCGCCGGCGACCCGGGCTGGCACCTGGGCGATTTCGCGACCGTCTCGAAGGTGGCGTTCTTCGCCAGCGTGCAGAACCCGTTCGACAGCGCGACACGCTCCATCCTCGTCTCCGTGAGCGGCGAGCTGGACTTCCCGACCCAGAGCAGCTCCATCGACCTCGCCATGAACGGCTCGGCCCTGATCGCCGCCAACAGCCCGACCGCCTACGCCATACAGGCGGGGCTGGCCCCGGGCACGACGCTGACGCTCCCCGTCGGCGACCTCGTCAACAAGTACCTGCCGTCGGCGGTCGGCCTGCCGGACATACAGCTCGGCCAGCTCGGGGTCAACTTCAAATTCCAGTCGCCCAAGAATCACTACGGCATCTACGCCGGCCTGGACAAGAATCATCCGCTCATCTTCAAGTTCGGCGGGGCTACCGCCTTCGAGGTGCTGTACGCCAGCTTCCACATAGAGAACGACAGCAACAACGGCGGCCCCGGCGGCGGGCTCATCGGCGGCATCGAAATCTTCTCGTTCGAGACGGACTTCTCCTACCAGACGCCCGGCAACTTCAAGGTGACGGCGCAGATTCCGCAGTTCGACGTCGACGTCGCCGCCATCGCCGGCGGGCTGCTCGACACGAAGTGGTCTCTGCCCACCTGGATGCCGAAGATAACTTTCCCCCAAACCAGTCTGTTCATACAGGGCCAGGGCGGCGGCGAGACGGCGACCTACACCTTCGCCCTGCTCGCCAAGCCCTCCTTCGGGGCCGTCGTCTTACAGGTCTTGAAGCAGAACACGGGGTGGACGTTCGCGGCCGGGCTGGAGTTCGACTCGCCCAAGATCGCCGCGTTCGATTCGCTGAGCATGCTCTCGGGCATGGACGTCATGTTCAAGGTGAACGAGCTGGTCTTCGTCTTCACCTCGGGCGACCTGGCCGGCGGGTTCCAGTTCCCCCTCACGACGGACTTCAAGGGCGGGTCGGGCAAGAACATCCAAATCCCCGCGTGGTCGGGGCAGGTCAAGGCAGGGTTCTACTTCTACGGCAGCATGACGCTCAACGTCGCGCAGAAGCCGAACCTCGCGCTGGTGCAGAAGATGTTCGGCGTCGACGCGTCCCTGGCCTTCCAGCTCTACGTCTTCATCGGCTCCAACCCCGAACAGAACGCGATGGCGCAGGCCGGCTTCCAGGGGAAGATCAACGACACGACGACGCTGGCGGGCTACATCGGCGCGCGCATGGAGGACGGCGAGCCGCAGTTCTACCTGGAGGGCATCGTCAAGACCACCATCCAGGGCAGCGACTCGTCGCACAGCCTGGTCTCGAAGAATCAGAATGACCCGAACCTGACGGTCGGCTTCATGTTCGAGCTGACGGAGGCGGCCGCGTTCCTGAGCGTCTCCATGATCGGCTCCGTCACGTTCGGGCCCGTCACCCTCTCGGACATGGTGCTCGTCGTCGGCATCGACTTCGAGGGCATCCCGAGCCTCGGGTTCGCCGCGCAGATCGACCTCAGCCTTGAGCAGACGACCTACGACAGCTCCATCGCCTTCTTCTTCGACTCGGGCGACGTCGGCAAGAGCATGTTCGCGGGCTCGGTCAGCGACGTCACGCTCAAGCAGATCGCGGACACGATTGTGGGCGAGGTCACGGGCGGGGATAAGCCCCCCGAGTGGCTGGATTCCCTGCTCGGGCAGGTCGGCATCAGCGGGACGGACACGTTCTACCTGCCGTCGGGCGCGGCGGCTGCGCTTAACGGGCGCGACTACGCGGGCATCTCCGCCGCCTTCAACCAGGCGACGCAGGGCACTTCGTACGCCTTCAGCCGCCAGTCGACGCTGCTCGTCGTCGGCGAAGACGAGCTGGACACGCCGGGCGTCTGGTACATCACCAACTTCCCGGCCAGCAACGTCATCGCGCATTACCAGTTGACGACGGGGAACGACGGCAGGATCGCGGTCTCGCTTGAGCCGCAGTTCTACTACTGCATGCCCCCGGGCGGCGGCAGCGTCACGCTGGGGCCGCCCGGCGCGGGGCTGACCTTTAACTCGGGCGTCTCGCTCTCGGGCCAGTTGGATTTCTTCATGATCCACCTGAAAGCCATGCTGGAGATCATCCCCAACAAGGGGTTCGCCGCCGACCTCGAACTCGTCGACCCGGTAATCATCATCCCGAACTACATGCAGTTGACCGGGAACCAGGACGAGACGCACGGCCCGCACTTCAGCATGTCGACCTACACGGTGCAGCAGACGGACCCCATCACGCACCAACCGGTCACACTGCCCGCGCACTTCTACCTCGACGGGAAAATCGACTTCCTCGGGTTGGACGTCGCCACGACGGTCAACATCTCCTCGGCCGGGCTGCTGGTCGACGTCACGGCCAGCGTCGGCGACGCGAAGGCGGGGGCCGACTTAACCATCAACACGACGCTCAACAAGTCGACCGGGTTCAGCTTCGAGATCGCGGCCGACGTCCACATCAACGACCCCGAGTTCAAGCTCTTCAGCATCGATTTGGGCACGCTCGACCTGGTGCTGGACATCAGTGCGGGCCTGACCTTCGCCGTCGACAGCGGCGGCGTCTCGCTGAGCGTGTCGGACTCGCAGTTCACCTTCGGGGACGTGAGCTTTACGATCCCCGGGTTCGACCTCGACGTGACGACGCAGGACCTGACGGACCTGCCCGGCATCATCTACGACGAGCTCAAGAACCTCATCTGGGACTTCCTGCGCGACGCGGAGCACTGGCTTGAGTGGATCGGCGAAGGCCTCATCACCGGCTTCAACGACATCGAGGAAGTTCTGGAGGACATCTACAACGCCATCTCCAGCGTGTGGTCTAACGAGAAGAGGATCGTGGTCGCCGTCCACGAATCGTTCGCGAGCTCGCAAAGCACGACGATCACCGTCACGCCGTCTCAGCCGACGTCCGCCGTGACGCAGGCCATGATCGACGCCGCGCAGGCGTGGGGAGAGCAGACCGCCGAATTCCTGGTGACCCAGGCCGTCATCAATCAGATCAAGCAAATGCCGCCGGCCGACATCGGCGACTTCCAGGTCAACTCCGTCCAGGACTTTGTCGAAACATACAACTTGCAGGATAACGTCAACTGGCTGGCGGTGGCGCAGGGGCAGCTCCCGACGCTCACCTCGAAGGGCTTCGAGAACCCCTTCGCCGACTCGCGCTTCTACACGCAGGCGACGGCGCAACTCAAATTCATGGTCAACGTCAGCGTCGACGCCGACTTCGCCAACACGGTCCAGCAGGTGAAGGTGTCGGTGCGCTATAACGGCGTCAACGTCGGCTCACCGTATATCTTCAACACGGCCATCTCGCACCAGTTCACCGCCCCCTGGGTGCCCTCGGCCGGCGACAACTATCAGGTGCAGTACACCGTCACATTCTTGAACTCACAGACGCCGATTACCACGGGCTGGCTGAACCAAAAAGGCCCCACTCTGATTCTGCCGGTCGGACAGCCGGCGAGCTGAACGTCGGCCGTCCGCGTGCGGGAGTCCGACGCGGTGATTCACGCGGAAGTGACGAGCGCAGTCACCCCGCCCAAGCGATGAAAGCTCGCCGGACGCTATGAAGTGGCGCGGCCGCCTACGTATGTTGACGCTGATAGTTCTCGCAGGGATTCTTCTCCTGTTCGCGGGCCTCTGGTTCCGCGTGACGCAGCCGCTCCTCCCGTTCACGCGGCGGCAGGACGCGCCGGCCGTCGACCCCGCGAGGCTTGAGGCGCACGTGCGCCTGCTGTCGGGGGGACACTCGCCGCGCGACGCGGCTCACCCCGAAGGGATGGACGCCGCCGCCGCCTACGTCCGCGGCGAGTTCGAGCACACGGGCGGGGCCGTGTGGGAACAGCCGTTCGACGTCGGGGGACAGACTTACCGTAACGTCATCGCCGCCTTCGGCCCGGAGTCTGGTGAGACGGTGGTCGTCGGCGCACACTACGACACGGCGGGGCCGCTGCCCGGCGCGGACGACAACGCCAGCGGCGTGGCCGGGCTCATCGAGCTGGCGCACCTCCTGGCGAAGTCACCGCCGCGTCTGCGCGTGGAGCTGGTGGCGTTCGCGCTGGAAGAGCCGCCGTTCTTCCGCACGCGGCACATGGGGAGCGCCGTCCACGCGCGCGGGCTCAGGGAGAAGGGGACTCGGGTCAGGGCGATGATCTCGCTTGAGATGATCGGCTACTTCAGCGACCGGGAGGGCAGCCAGCATCTGCCCTCGCCGCTGCTCAAGGCCCTCTACCCGACGCGGGGGGATTTCATCTCCGTCGTGGGCAAGATGGACCAGGGGCCGCTGGCGCGCGCCGTCAAAACGGCGATGCTCGCGGCGACGCCCCTCCCCGTCTACTCCGTCAACGCGCCGCGCGCCATCCCCGGCATAGATTTCTCGGATCACATGAACTACTGGGAGGCGGGCTACGACGCGGTGATGGTGACGGACACGGCCTTCCTCCGCAACCCGAATTACCACACGCGCCGCGACACGCCGGAGACGCTCGACTACGGCCGCATGGCGATGGTCGTCCGCGGGGTCTACGGGGCCGTGATGGCTCTGGCGGGATGAGTCGGCGTGGGGGACTCGGCGCGCGCGCCGGGTTCAGGCCGTCTTCAACAGCTCGACCGCCGGCGGCATGACCTCGCCGATGCCCGACCACAGCCGGAGCGCGACGGCCTCGTCGTAGGGCGTCTCGCCGCGGTTGACGAGCACCACCCGGGCACCCTGTTCTATCGCCAGCCCCACCAGCGAGGCGGCCGGGTTGACGACGAGCGAGGAGCCCAGCACCAGCATCAGGTCACACCGGGCGGCGTGCTCCGCCGCGAGCGTCAGCTCTTTCCTCGGCAGCGGGTCGCCGAAGTTCACCACCGACGAGATGATACGGGCGCCGCACGCGGGGCAGACGGGCTGGCCGCCGAAAGGCTTCTGCGTTCGGTAGCCCGGCCCCCACCTGTCGGAGTCCCACCCGACATCGCGCCGCGTGTGGAGCCGGTCGCAGGCCATGCAGCGCATGAGCTGCCCGTTGCCGTGCAGCTCCGCCAGAATCTCGGGCCGGATGCCGGACAGGCGGTGCAGGTTATCCGTGTTCTGGGTGATGAGGAAACTGAGCTTGCCGAGTTGTTGCAGCTCGACGAGCGCCTGGTGAGACGCGTTGGGCCGCACCTGTCCCGCGGAGACTCGCCAGCGGGGCGGCGGCAGGCCGGCGTCACGCCGCGTCCAGACCCCTTCGGGGCCGCGGAAGTCCGGGATGCCGGAGTCGGTGCTGATGCCCGCGCCGGTGAAGGCGACGACGTGCCGCGACTCTTTGAGCCAGAGCGCGACCGTCTCGACGTCTTGTGCAGAGAGTTGTTTCTCAGTCACTTCGGTTCCTCCGAAGACACGGCGCGCGCGTCCGAAGGCAGACAGCCCGCGGGCGTATATCGACCCTTCGCGGCGCGGCGGGCGGGGCGCTCCGTCTGACCCGTCGGGGCGTCGCACAGCCCGCGCCGAACTCGATGTTAACGTTCGAGTCTTTGACGTCCGCCTCGGGTGGGCAGTTGTACGCCGTCGGCCGTCACTTCACGGACGGCCGCGGGCGGTAAGTGCTCTCGCTTATTCGGGCAACACCCCCGAGGCTCGCGGCTTCTAAACCGTGACATAAATACGAGGGGGTTAATCTTTTTCATGCGCGCTCTTGTCCTCCCGCTCATGCTGGGCGGGTTTTTAGCCGCCGGCTCGAACGCCGCCGCACAGGAGTCCAAGTCCGGGCTCCTCACGCGCACGGTGACGGTCGGCAAAGAGTCATACACTTATCAGGTGTTCGTCCCCGCGCAGCTCGCGGGTAAGCGGGACGTGCCGGTCATCCTCTTCCTCCACGGCATCGGGCAGAGGGGCGAGGGCGGCTTTCTCCCGGCCGGCGGCGCGGCGGGCGCTTTCGCACGCCAGTACCTGGAGCAGATACCCGCGGTGTCGCTCCTGCCGCAGTGCCGCGGCGGCCGTTACTGGCACGACCCGGAGATGGAGCGGATGGTCATGGCCGAGGTGGGGCAGACGCTCTCCGAGTTCTCGGCCGACCCGAAGCGGCTGTACGTCGCGGGCGTCTCGATGGGAGGGTTCGGCGCGTGGCACCTTGCGTCCGAGCACGCGGGGAAGTTCGCGGCGGTCGTCTCCATCTGCGGCGGCAGCCCTCTGACGGTCGGCGACCGGTACACGCCCGTCGCGCGTAAGGTCGGCCGGACGCCCGTCTGGGTCTTCCACGGGAGCGACGACCGCGTGGTGCCGGTCGCCGAGTCGCGCCGGATGGTGGAGGCGCTGAAGTCTCTGGAAGGCAGCCGCGTGCGCTACAACGAGTACGAAGGCGTCGGGCACAACGTCTGGCTCAACGCCCTCGCCGAGCCCGGCCTGCTGCCCTGGCTTCTGGCGCAGCGCGCCGACTGAAACCCCCGGCGGCTCAGAGCAGCGTCAGCCCCCCAGCGTCTCGCGCAGGCCGCGGTAGTACGCGCGCTGTAGCCGCTCCAAATCCTCTTTAACAAGGTTGAGGCCGAAGACGCACAGCTCGAAGTTATCCGCGAGCCTGCGGAAGAGCGGGGCCTCGTCCCTGTACTCGGCCTGGTCGAAGGCCGCGACGACCCCGTAAGACTCCTTACCCGCCCTGACGTAGTCCACGAAGACGTCGAGCCTCGCCTGCCGGAAACGCTGCCGGCCGGAGAGGCTCTCGGGGAAGAGCCCCGTCATGAAGAGCACGTAGTCGCCGACGTGCTTGCGCACCGCGCGCTCGCGGTCGAAGGAGCTGGCCCCGAGCAGCGGGTTGGAATCGAGCAGCATCTCGCCGACGTCTTCGAGCCTGCGCCCGCGCGCGTCGCGGACGCGGTAGAGGCTG